>NZ_JSEH01000017.1 GCF_000801335.2 Desulfovibrio sp. TomC | reverse complement strand
CTCCTTTTTCACCGTTCCCGGAAATACCTGCCCGAATGCAGGGGCGGGTATCCCTGCTGACACCGTCCGCATCAACCTATAGGCACGCCCCGGAAACTCCCCGCTCCCGCATCCTGTTCTATGGGATACGCAGCAAGACCGAATGGAGCCGGCTGCCCCACCCTCTTGCCGGCCCGGGGGCCGGCCCCCTGAAACCACTTGTCCAAAAGGCCCCTCCTCTGTAGTTTTCCCCTTCCGTTTATCAACCTGCCAAGGAGGTCTTCATGGCGATCATCGGCACGCCGCTCACATCGGTTGCGACCAAACTCATGCTGCTCGGTTCCGGAGAACTCGGCAAGGAAGTCGCCATCGAGGCCCAGCGCCTGGGCATCGAGGTCATTGCCGTGGACCGGTATCCCAATGCCCCGGCCATGCAGGTGGCCCACCGCGCCTATGTCGTCAGCATGCTCGACGCCGCCGCCCTGCGCCGGATCATCGAGACAGAGAAACCTGACTTCGTCGTGCCGGAAATCGAGGCTATCGCCACCGAGGAGTTGCTGGCCCTTGAGGCCGAAGGCGTCCATGTCGTCCCCACGGCCCGGGCCACCCGGCTGACCATGGACCGCGAAGGCATCCGCCGTCTGGCCGCCGAGGAGCTGGGACTTGCCACCTCGCCCTACCGCTTTGCCGACACCCGGGAGGAATTCCTGGCCGCCTGCCAGACCGTGGGTTTCCCCTGCGTGGTGAAGCCGGTCATGTCCTCGTCGGGCAAGGGACAAAGCGTGGCCCGCAGCCTGGCCGAAGCCGAAAAATCCTGGGAATACGCCCAGACCGCCGGCCGGGCCGGAGCCGGACGGGTGATCGTCGAAGGCTTCGTGGAATTTGACTACGAAATCACGCTCTTAACCGTGCGCCACGTCGACGGCACCAGCTTTTGTCCGCCTATCGGCCATCGCCAGGAAAAGGGCGACTACCGCGAATCCTGGCAGCCCCATCCCATGACCGAGGCTGCCCTGGCCAAGGCCCAGGACATGGCCAAAACCATCACCGCCGCCCTGGGCGGACGGGGGCTGTTTGGCGTGGAGCTGTTTATCAAGGGCGACCAGGTGCTTTTTTCCGAGGTGTCGCCCCGGCCCCACGACACCGGCATGGTCACGCTCATTTCCCAGGACCTGTCCGAATTCGCCCTGCATGTCCGGGCCATCGTCGGCCTGCCCATCCCGGCCATCCGCCAGTACGGGCCAGCGGCGTCGCGGGTCATCCTGGCCGAGGGCGATTCCACCTCGCCCCGCTACGAGATTCTCCCGCAGGCCCTGGCCGAGCCGGATACGGCCATCCGGCTGTTCGGCAAGCCCGAGGTGCACGGTCTTCGCCGCATGGGCGTGGCCCTGGCCCTGGGGCGCGACGTCGAGGACGCCAAGCGCAAGGCCATTGCCACGGCCTCCCAGGTCAAGGTCGTCCTCTAACGCCACGATCGGGCAAGGCGTCGGCGCGACCCCGCCGCCTTGCCTGGAGCAGGTCTCCCCGGCCCGCAAGCCTCTTGCCAATAAGCCTTTCGCTCCTTCCTCCGACCGGCGCCCTGCCCTGTCCTTTCCTCTTCGTCTCTGCTCTGTCCCCATGACTTGGAGGCTTGACCCTTCGCCACGAAACAGGGATACCTGCTACGAGAAAGACTGCGGCGCGACCATTGCGCGCCCAAGGAGCATTCCCATGACGACCCCGATCAAGGTCTTCACCCTGGCGACCTGCCCCCACTGTACCCGTGCGAAAGACTATCTCGACGAACACAACATTCCCTACGATGCGGTCAATGTGGATTTCCTGTCCGGCGAAGAGCGCAATCAGGTGATGGACACGGTGCGCAAATACAACCCGGAAGTCACCTTCCCGACCATTGTGATCGGCAGCACGGTCATCGTCGGCTTTCGTTCCGAACAAATCGAAGCGGCTCTCAAGGAACTTGGCGGCGACTGAGGCGAACGGGGGCCAGCCAGGGACCGCGCCAGGACGGCGACCCGGCGGCTTGGCCCGGGTCACCGCGGATTTCGTGTCGCCTGGCGCGCGGGCCTGGGCAATGTGACACCTCCCGGCAGGGGCTAAGCGGAGTCTTTGGCCCGCCCGAGACCTGCGGGAAACGGACGGGACTTCCAAGCCGTTCGGCCCGACCTTCCGGCTTACTTGACCTTGCACCCGACATATTGCTCAACCATTTGCTTGAGCTGGTCTGCATGCGTCGGCACTTCCACCAACACGTCGACATCGCCCCGCTCCAGCAAAAAGGCACTTTCGCTAAAGCTTTTGGCGACAACAAGCAGCGGGATCTTGCGCTGCAAAACGTCATCGACGCCTTTTCTGACGCCAGCAACCGTCAGTGCCGCATCCGCCTCCGGGACAATATCCAGGACAACCAGATCAATTGGCTCCCGTTTGAAGATGCCGACCGCTTCGGCCACGGAATGCACCAAAACGACTTCGTGATGTGTTTGCTTGATCATCTCCGCCAGCATATTCCCCTGCGATAGATCTTTATCGATAAGCATGACTTTTGCCATGGCACACCCCCGCAAGCTACACGGTTATAAATCAACCACTCATGCGCCCTCGCCGGCAGCCAACAGATCCGGTCCAGCCATCGTGCTTCCCCATCTCCCGGTTGGCGACTGCCGCCGGAGGACAACGCGCCCGGACCCTTCGGGTCCTTATGGGCCTTATACCCTGCAATATCTCCTGGTTCAAGGCAGAAGGGAAAAAACCCCGAAGGGATAGCAGACGGGCGGCCCTGTCGCCTGGACTGCCGTCGGTCCCAGGCGACGGAGGGCGCACACCCTATCCGGCCGCAATATGAAGTCATAACCGGATATTTTTGAAAGAGGCGCGAGGAAACACGTCGGCTTTGCGGCCTCAGGGGGAGCAGACCCGTCTGTCCTGGGCCGCGTCGCTGGAAGGAAGGATCAGGCCCTGTGGCCTATCCGCAAAAAGGGGCAGATCCTTTCGATCTGCCCCCTTGAAACCTATTTGGGTGCTCTGCAAAACGGAAAACTGCCAAGCCGTTTGCCCCCAAGCCCTCCAGGGCAAAGCGCGTGGGCGTGAAGCGCGTCAGGGCCAAGCCCGTCGCGGCCAAGCCCGTCGCGGTCAGACCCCTAAAACTTGAGCGCGAAGGAAGCGTACACCGTGTCGCCAAGCGGGCTGTGGCTGGCTCCGATCCCGTGCAGCCATTTGGTGGCAAGCATAATATCCTTGCCGGCGATAGGGACGGTGTAGGTGATGGCCGGTCCGATGCCGGTCCCGGAGGACAGGTTGGACCCCAGGGTTGCGCCCGACCCTGTGTCCGGGGTGGTCTGGGCAAAAAGGTAGCCGACCGCCCCCAGGGCCAGACGCTCGTTGACGTGGTAGGCCGCTGTCCAGTCCGCGTGCAGCTGGTTGCCGGAAAGATAATGCGTGGTGATGTTTTCGGTGTTGATCATGTAGCCGGCGTTGACGGACACCTCGAAGTTGCTTTTGCCAAGCCAGGTGAAGGCCACGTTGCCGTCAAACGTGGTGTAGTTCATGCCGAGGTTGGTGAGCTTTTTGGAGTTGTAATAGCCTGTGGGCAGAAAGATGATCGGCGAAACCACGAGATGGCACTCGCCAAAATTCCAGCCGGCAATGACCGGCATCAGAAAAAGATCGGATAGTCCGCCCCGGTTGCCGCCGCCGCCGATGTCAAATTGATGCGGCGTCTCCAGGCCGGTCGTGCGGGAGCGACGGGTATAGTCGGCGGCCACGTCGCCGGAGAGGTGCTCATTGATGATGACGGGCACCCCGACGCCCGCCCCGAGAAATCCGCCCATGGCCGGAACATCGAAGATGTACGAGAGTTTGGTGATGTTCATGACCATCTGCTCGTCGAGTCCGGCGTATATTTTACCGCCCTTGAAGGTGCTGTCCGTATGCGCCGACTGATAGAGCGTGTCGTTTCGCACGTAGAAGCCCGGAGCCGGGATGTAGCCCATGAGGAAATCGCCGTAGGCTCCCAGGATGTAGTGGCTCACGCCCCCTTCAACGGCCCGGGCGGGCGTGGGGACGCACAACAGGCTGACGATCAGGAAACCGAGACACAGCCAGGAAGCCCGGGATACGGTTTTGGTTATTGAGAGTTGCGGCATGGCGGCATCCTTTTCGCGTGGGGCTTCTGGTAAGATCGTTGTCACAACACCAAAGGGCTTGTGGACGCGCCGGGCGGTTGCGGCCGGAGGAACTCCCCCGGCCGGCGCATCCTAGTCGAAAGACTCGAGGCTGAAAACACCTGTCTCAGGCGGGGTGTCGCCGCCCGATGCGCTGGCGCACGCTGTGTACGCACAACAAAACACTGCCGGTGTTTAAAACAGCTTGGGCAATATCGGCGTCAGGTTGATTTTGAAGGTCCACTCGGTTCCGGTATGCCGGGGGCGCACGACCGAGTAGTCGGCTTCTGCGGAAATCTTAATCGGCAGCTTCCCGAGCATCATAAGCTTGGCCACGCCCAACCCCACGGGCAGGGTCAGGGCGTTGTCGGCATTCTTTTGGGTCCAATCGATTAAAATGTTGGGCGACATGCCGACTTGCCAGGTTTTAGCCGGGGAATACCACAAGAAATACTGAGCCTTGGTCAGACTCACGTCCTTTCGGGAAGGATCTCCGCCAATCGACCACCATTGCTGGGGAAAGATGCCGGCCACCCACTTGTCGTCCATGTAGACTGCGGCAACGGCTCCGCCGAGCTGCCATTTCCCGTTGCCCAGTTGCTTGTCCGTGGCTGTGGGAAAGACGGCCGTGGGACCTGCGCCGAACAGAAAACCCGAGCTGGACGACGAGGGCGCGACCATGGCCATCAGCTCGGCATCCCCCAGCCCGAATTTATAATCCACCTGCTTGAGGCCCTGGGCATAGGGCGAATTGTACAGGGGAATGACGGGCCGGGCGATCAATCGGTAATCACTGGACAGATCAAAAGTCAGGACGGGTTGGAAATTGTAGTTGAACTGCGTCTTTGGGTCCTTGAACAGACGGCCCTTGGGCGATTGCATCAGATTGAAATTGAACTGATTGGTGATCATCCACAGGCTGCCCACGGGATTGCTCGATTCCTGGGTCAGTTTCTGCAGATCGTCAGTCTTTTCGTCCGGCGTGGCCGACTGCGCCCCTGCGCCCGGGGCAAGGGCCGACAAGAAGACCAGACAGAGAAGAACCATAAGCACTGTCTTTTTGGACATTTGGCATCAATCCTTGCGTTTATACGGCCGTTGGCAAAGGGATTCGTGCGAGCCGGCGCAGGCAGAGGTCCGAGCGCCGCCCTTTATTTCAGAGGCGTCGCCTGGCTCGTCACATCGGGATAGTCGACCGGGATAAAGACCGGGATGGTCGTTATCCCCTTGGCCCCGGCAAAGGCCTTGGCCAAATCGACATAACGCCAGTTCTTGTTGTCCATGCTGCGGAAATAATAGCGAAGATTGGCGGCGTCAGCCACCACGGACCAGATCGTCTTGTCGTAGCGCGCTTCCTTCCCTTCCCAGCCGCGCACGGCGCCGATGGGAATATCCACGTTGTCCAGGATGGTGATGGCCTGATTGAGCCCCTGGGGCGCGCCCGTTGCCGGCAGGGCGGCCTGGGCCAGGGTCACCATGCGCACAAAACGGCTGGGGGGGCTGTAGTCTCCGGGCAGGCCGTAGAGACCGGAGCCCTGGCCGAACTGTTTGAGCGTCAAGCCCGTCAGCTCCTTCTGCGGCGTGTTCATGACGGAAAGATTGATATAATTGTCGAGGTTGGTGAGCATCCAGTCGAAGGTGGGGGAATTGGTCATGACGCCCAGCGGATTGTCGTAGATCGTGACCTTGCCGGCCGTGTACTCAATGACCACGCAGTCGCCCGAGGGGTCATGCACCACGTAATGCAGGGGCAGGGGGCCGGCCGTGTTCGTGGGGCCTTGGCAGACCCGCACGTTCCGGTAGTTTTTCCGCACCTCGGCAACACTGGAGAAATTCGACAGCAGCCAGGTCCCGTACTCGAATTGTGCCACGGTCTTGTCGGCCTCGGAGGATTCATACGATTCGTAGGCGGCGTAGCCCGGCAGGAACAGCTGGCCGACCACCAGACCTTTCTCGTTCATGCCGTCGGAAGCCAGGGGCATCCCGAAATCGAACATGCCCACAAAGGCGTACTTGTTCTTCCATTTGAGTCCGTTGGACGTCCCGTCGGGCAAGGTGCCCTGATAGGCCGTTCCCTGGGGGACCACACCCAGGACCGTCTGCAAGGTCCATTCGCCTTCCATGGTCCGGGCATAAAAGACCATTCCATCCGTCGTTTTGATCCGCACACTGGTGCAGGCCAGGACACCGGACCATGAGATCGTGAGCGAGAACAGCAGGAACAGCATGGCAGCGATACTTCTGGTCATGATCATCTCCAAGCGACATTTGAATGTGATTTCAATCCCCAGACATTCCTACAGAACACTGCGCAAAATTTCAAATAAACACTGAAACATTTTCCCGAAAATATCTGCGTGTGTTGAAATCGTCACAATTTGGCAAACCATCCAATCGCCTGGACCAGGGATCGGCCTGGGGCAGAGAGCATATACGCTGCGTTGTTACTGTAAAATACGACAGGCATTTCACCATAGTGAACGCCTACAATAATACTCTTTTTCATGTTGCGGTCGCTCAAGCGAGCAATGCGATTCCGACAACCAACGGACAGCAAACAACAAATACGTTACTATTTGATGCTTTTATCGACACAATGAATAATACTAATAACAAACCACACTGATTCTTAGGAAAATGACGGTCGCGGTAGTATTACATACAAACCAACCAAGGGACACAGATAAATTAGCAATTCAAAAATTCCCATTCTACATATCAACAACAACATATAGCAAGAGTTAATTTTACAATCAAGAACAATACCGACTGGTTATTGATATTTCCTTATACAAGATACAGACCTCTGTTGCGTCATAGAACAACTGAATTGCACCGAGCAACTAACCTGCCGCAACGCTTGCTGCGCGTTGGGCACGCCCACTTGTAGCTGGCTGCTTCGGGCTTGGCTGCAGTCCACCTGCGCCGCGTTCCCGGATGCTTCCGTCTCTGCTTTTGGTCTGATTTCACAATCCGGGCGATGGGTTGCGCCTTCTTCCTTTGCCCGGAAAGGACCTCTGCGGCGGCGGCCATTCCGACAATCTCGGCAATTTTCATCCCCAAATAAGGGCATGATGGACAAGACCACCCGCTTCGGGCAGTTTAATACGAGATAACCAGAGCCGGAATGCGCCTCTCCCTCCTGCCACACAGCTGTACTCCGGGCCACCGTGGAGAACATGGCCCGACAAACACCAAGCCAGCCCCGTCGCAGGGAAATCCCGGATCCTGTTCTCAAGGGCCAGGGGGACCACCGCCGCTGTTCCCAGGTCCAGTCCACCGGCGCACCACCGGCCCCAAAAGAAAGCCCCCCGACCTCGAAGAGGACATGTCCGACAAGACGCTTTCCATGAGGCGCACCACCGGCCTCAAGAGAAAGATCCCGACCACAGGGGAGACCGGTTTCGAGACCCTGACCGCCTCCGCCTTTCTTCGATCCGCGGCTCCAGGCGATCCGAATTGCAACATTGAACGGAGGACGTACCATGACCGGCAGTAATTGTGCGATTCGAGGAACATTTTTCGATTTCCTGGACGATCCCTGGAAGCACATCGGCCAGGAGAAGGAAGCCGCCCGCTTCATCCGGGACGGCCTCCTGGTCGTCAAGAACGGCCGCATCGAGGACTTTGGCCCTTTTACCGAGGTTTCCGCCCGCCATGCCGAGATGGCCATCACCCATCTGCCCGGGCGCATCATCATGCCCGGGTTCATCGACGGCCATATCCACTTCCCCCAGGTCCGGGCGCTTGGAGCCTACGGCAACCAATTACTGGACTGGCTGCAAAACTCGATCTTCCCCGAAGAGGTGAAATACAATGACCGGGCCTACGCCACCGAGGCCGCCCAGCACTTTTTCACAGCCCTCCTGTCCGGCGGCACCACCACCTGCCAGACGTTTACCACCTCGCATCCGGTGGCAACCGAGGTGTTTTTTGACGAGGCGGCCAAACGCAATATGCGGGTGATCGCCGGGCTGACCGGCATCGACCGCTTCGCCCCGGCAGACGTGGTCATCACCCCGCAGTACTTTTACAACGAGTCCAAGCGGCTGATCGAGACCTACCACCGCAAGGGCCGCAACCTCTACGCCATCACCCCCCGCTTCGCCGTGGGCTGCACCTCGGAGATGATGGACATGTGCCGGGAACTCAAAAAGGAATATCCCGACTGCTGGATCAACACCCACATTTCCGAAAACCCAAGCGAACTGCGCAGCGCCAAGGAACACTTCCCGGATTGCAACGACTACACCCACGTGCACGAAAAGCACGGCCTGCTCGGACCCAAGTTCACCGCCGGACACGGCGTATGGCTCACCAACGACGAAATGCGCCGCTTCTCCAAGGCCGGCGCGGCCGTTTCCTTCTGTCCCCTGTCCAACCTGTTCCTGGGCAGCGGCCTGTTCCGCCTGGGCCGGGCCAAGGACCCCGAGCATCCCGTGCGCCTCTCCGTGGGCTGCGACGTGGGCGGCGGCAACGCCTTTTCGCTTATCCGGGTGCTGGAAGAAGCCTACAAGGTGGGCATGTGCAACAACACCATGCTCGACGGCTCGGTGAACCCACGCGAACAGGACTTGGCCGAGTCCGAACGCAACAAACTGTCGCCCTACCGGGCCTTCTATCTGGCCACCCTGGGCGGGGCGCACTCGCTCTATCTCGATGACATCCTCGGGAGCTTCGATCCGGGCAAGGAAGCCGACTTCGTGGTCCTGGACTGGAACGCCGGCCAGGCAGCCATGGCCTGGCACCAGTCCCTGGCCGCCCAAAGCGCCGGCCCGGAGACCATGGATGCGGCGGCGCAGCTGCTGTTTGGCATCATGGCCGCAGGCGATGACCGCAACGTGGACGAAACCTGGATCGCCGGCCAGCGCCTGTACAAAAAGGGCGCGCCCTAGAGCGCAGGAATAGCGAGGCCGCCAGGGGTCCGCCCCGACCGGCCTGGGCGGCGACGCGAAGCCGCAGGCGCGAACCGGCAGGCCGGTTCGCGCCCGATTTTCCTGCCGATCAAGCTGACGCTGCCCCCTCGGGACAGCAGACAACCAGGAGGAGAAGCGCCATGGACACCCGCGTTTCCAAAGCCACAGCCGTCATCGTGCACAAGGTGCCCGGGGCCAGACTCACCGCCTTCCTGGACTGGCAACACGGCGTGACCAAGGCCGTAGAATCATTTGCAGGCTACAGAGGCACCGAGCTTTTTCCCCCGGCCGGGGGCACGGCAGGGGACTGGGTCGTCCTTGTCAACTTCGATGAAGAGGCCTCCCTGCAACACTGGCTGACTTCGCCGGTCCGCCAGCAGTGGGTCGATCGCTTCCGGGAGGAGATCGGCGCTTTCAACCTGCAGGTGGCCCCGGGCGGCTTCGGGGCCTGGTTTTCGGGCTGTATGCACGACCAGGGGGCGGGCGCGCCGCCGGCCTGGAAAATGGTCCTGGTGGTGCTGCTCGGACTTTACCCCACGGTCATGCTGCTCACGCTGTTCCCCGGCCCGTTCCTCCAGCCTCTGGGGTTGGCCGTATCCATGTTGATCGGCAATGCGCTGAGCGTCTCCATCCTGCAGTGGGCCGTGATGCCCGTGCTCAACGTCCTGAGCGCCTCGTGGATGGCAGCCCAGGAGGAATCGAAACGGACACGCAACACTGTCGGGACGTTGGCGATCCTTGCCGTCCTGATCGGGCTGACCCTGTGCTTCCGGACCATAACAGGCTGACCCTGCCCCGGGAGCGGACGCTGTGTCCCGCTCCCCGGCCGGCCCTCGCCCTGCTCTGCGCACAGGCGAAAACCGCTTGATCCCAAACAGGCGAGCCTGTACGAGTCACGGCTTTGCGGGCGAGTTTCGCCCGGCAACACCAACCAAAGGACGCAGCGCATGGACGACGTGATCGTAAAGGACAGCAACGGCGCCATCCTTGCCAATGGCGACAACGTGACGCTCACCAAGGATTTGAAGGTCAAGGGCTCTTCCGTGACCCTCAAACGCGGGACCCTCGTCAAGAACATCCGCCTCACCGACGATCCGGCCCACATCGAGTGCAATGCCGACAAGGTCAAGGGGTTGGTGCTCAAGACCTGCTTCCTGAAAAAAGCCTGACCTCCGGCCGGGCTCCCCCGGCCGCTCCTGTCGGCGGCCTGCCCCCGCATCCAGGCCGCCCGCCAAGGGGGAAAGCACGCCCACTCCGTTGGCTGCGCACTTTCCTGCAAGGCCAGTCGAACATCCGCCCCCGAAAGCCCATGGGCCAGGTCCGAAAACGACCCGGAGGTCGCCCAGCCAATCAAAGACGAGTGCCCGGCCACGTCGCCGGCGCAGTCCTTGGCATGAGCAGGCGCCAGAGAAGTCCTCACGCCCCAGGCAGGAGCGACCTGCCGTCCCTCATTGCTCCATCGGAAGTTCAGCATTCGAAAATGCATCGATTCTTTCATGTTTCGAGAAGAGCCCTTTGGCTTTGAGGTGTCGGCTCAAGCGGCTTTTCCCACGCGCCTGGGACCGTTGACGTTTGGCGGCGCAATACCTATGAAAGCTCGGTGCAGCAGTCAGATTGGGAACAACACCTTCGGTTTGATAAAAAATACCAAAGCATTACAGCTTGTTTGGCGTTGCTGGCGTTGATGTTTTGCCCCGGCTTCGTCACCATTGCCCAGCCTCAGGAATCAGCGACGGGACGCCGCGCACTTGTTATCGGCGGCGACAAGAACTACCCCCCCTACGAATATCTCGACGACAACGGCCAGCCGGCCGGCTTCAATGTCGATCTGTCCAGGGCCGTTGGCGAGGCCATGGGCGTTCCCGTGCGGTTTGTGCTCATGGACTGGTCCCGCCTGCACGCGGCCCTGGCCGACGGCACGGTGGACGCCCTGCAGCGCACGCCCTATTCCAATCTCTGGCTGCGCGAGGCCGAGCTCACCCCGCCCCACACCACCATCAACCATGCGATCTTTGCCCGCAAGGACACGCCGGCCGTTGCATCCCTGGAAGAACTGGCCGGAAAAAAGGTTATCGTCCACCCCGGGGGCAGCATCAACGATATTCTGGACGGCCTGGGCTTTGAAAAGGACCTCATCTTTTCCAAAACCCCGGTCGGAGGCCTGCGTCGTCTGGCCTTGGGCGAAGGGGAGTACGCCGTGGTGGCCATGTTGCCCGGACTCTTCGCCATCGAGCAGGAAAAGCTCGACAATATCCGGGTCGTGGCCAAAAGCGTGACCAGCCAGCCCTACGGATTTGCCGTCATCCACGGCAACGAGGGCGCCCTGGCCCTGCTTGGCGAAGGGCTCACCCTGGTCAAGCAGTCGGGCCAGTACCAGGAACTGCGGCGCAAATGGTTCGGGGTCATGGACACCGAGGCCTTTTCGCCCCGGATGGTGCTCCGTTATGCGGCCGTGGTCCTTGGGCCGCTTTTGCTGTTGCTTGGCGGGGCGGCCCTTTGGACGCGTTCGCTCAAAAGGCAGGTCGACCAGCGCACGCGCTCGCTCTCCGATGCCTTGGCGTTGTTGCGCGACAACCAGCAGCAGCTCGTGCAGGCCGACAAGATGGCGGCCCTCGGCGTCCTGGTGTCGGGCGTGGCCCATGAGATCAACAACCCCAACGGGCTGATTCTGCTCAACGTGCCGATCCTTAAAAAGCTCAACGCCGAGGCCATGCGCGTGCTGGACGAGGTGTACCGGGAGCGGGGCGATTTCCCGCTTGGCGGCGGCGTCTATTCGCGCATCCGGGACAAGTTGCCGCGCATTGTCGACGTGGTCGAGGAAAGCGCCCAGCGTATCCGGCGAATAGTCGACGACCTGCGCGATTTTTCCCGCGTCGCCCCGGCCAGCGCCCATCAGGCTTTCGACCTCGGCGAGGTGGCCGGCAAGGCCGTGCGCCTCGTCGGCAGCTCCATCAACAAGGCGACGTCCTGTTGGCGCCTGGACATCGCCGCCAGCCTGCCGCCAACCTGGGGCAATGCAGCGCGTATCGAGCAGGTGGTGGTCAACCTGCTTCTCAACGCCTGTCAGGCCCTGACCTCGCCGGATGCGGCCATTGCCCTGACAACGACTGTTTCCGACGACAGCAAGGCCGTGGTCCTGACGGTGGCAGACGAAGGCGCGGGAATCAGCCCCGAAGACCTGCCCCGCGTCACCGACCCCTTCTTTACCACCAAACGCGCCACCGGCGGCACCGGACTCGGCCTTTCCGTCTCGGCCGGCATCGTCAAGGAACACGGCGGCAGCCTGGAATTTGCCTCCGAACCGGGCCGTGGCACAACGGTGCGCCTGGTGCTGCCTGTTGCCGCCAGGGAGACCCCATGACCGAAGCGTGCGCCGACGGCCTTGGCATCCTGCTCGTGGACGACGAGGCGGACTGGCTGCAATCCATGACCCTGCTGCTCGAGGTCTCGGCCGGCTTCACCAATGTGCGGGCCTGCCAGGACAGCCGGCAGGTTTTGGATATCCTGGAGGCGGGCGGCGTTGGCCTGGTGCTCCTCGACCTGACCATGCCCCATGTTTGCGGCACGGAACTGCTGGCCGCCATCACCGAACGCCACCCGGACGTGGCCTGCATCGTGCTGTCGGGCCTGAACCAGCTGGCCACGGCTGTAACCTGTATGAAACTCGGAGCCTACGATTACTGCGTCAAGACCGACGACGAGGGCCGCATCGTCGGGGCCATTGTCCGGGCGATGCAGATGCTTGAGCTGCGGGCCGAAAGCCAGGAAGTGGTCAGCCGGGTGGTTTCGGGCAGCCTGCGCCATCCCGAGGCCTTTGCCGCCATCCGTACGCACAGTCCGGCCATGCGGGCTGTTTTCGCCTACATCGAAGCCGTGGCCAAAAGCCCCAGGCCCCTGCTGGTCACCGGGGAATCCGGCGTCGGCAAGGAGGCCCTTGTGCGCGCCGCCCACGCGTTGAGCGGCCGAAGCGGCCCCCTGGTCGCCCTCAATGTGGCCGGGCTGGACGATACGGCCTTCACCGACACGCTTTTTGGCCATGTCCGGGGGGCCTTCACCGGGGCCGAGGCCACGCGCCGGGGGCTGGTCGAGGAGGCTGCCGGAGGGACCCTTTTTCTCGACGAAATCGGCGACCTGGCCGTCGCCTCCCAGGTGAAGCTGTTGCGTCTGCTCCAGGAGGGGGAATACTACCCCCTGGGCTGCGACCAGCCCAGACGGCTGTGCGCCCGGGTCATTGCCGCCACCCATGCCGATCTGGCGGCCCGGGAGCGCGAGGGAATTTTCCGGCGGGATCTCTATTTCCGGTTGCGCACCCACCACGTGGCCGTGCCGCCCCTGCGGGAACGCCCCGAAGACATCGAACCCTTGCTCGACCACTTCCTGGCGGAGGCGGCTGCGGCGCTTGGCAAACGCAAACCCACGCCGCCCCGGGAACTGGCCCCGCTTCTTGCGACCTATGCCTTTCCCGGGAACATCCGGGAACTGGCGGCCATGGTCTACGACGCCGTCAGCCTGCACACCGGCCGGATGCTCTCCATGGACAGCTTCAAGCGCTGCCTCGGAGAGGCCGAAGGCCCGCCCGCCATAGCCGATGACGAGAATCCCTTTGCCGGGCTGACCAGCCTGCCAAGCTTCGCCAAGGCCGAAAAGCTCCTGCTGGCCGAGGCCCTGGCCCGGTCGGCCGGCCGCCAGACCCTGGCCGCCCGGCTGCTTGGCGTCACCCAATCGGCCCTGTCCAAGCGCTTAAAGGCCCTGCGCCAGGGCAACGACTAGCCGTTTTCCCCGCTGCTTCTCCTGCCCAAAGGGGTATGCCGACAGGCACATCATGCCTTTGGGCATGTGCTGCCCAAGCGCCGTGTTTCCGTGCCTGGCGGTCCAAGCCCCCGGGGACTTGCCGTCCGGCATACCCCTTCCCCAGGTCCTTTCCCCTCAGGCAAACGTAATTTCCTATTTTATACAGCCCGTTAAGCGACAAAGCCCGTCCTGGCATCACTCCTGCTCTGGGAACTGCGTCACGAACGAGGGACGGCCCCGCCTCGGAGGCGGCAGCCGGTTCGCGACGCATGTTCGCGGCCCCCGCCGCCTGGTTTCAAACAGAGGAGCGAGTATGAACGGATTACGCAGCATCAGGCTTTACAGCCTGGCCGGCCTCCTGGCCCTGACCCTGTACGCCGGCCAGGCCGCCGCCGCCGATCCCCTGACCTACGAAGGGGCGAGCACGATCGGCCATATGGTCCTGCCCGAGGCCACCAAACTCTTTACCGCCAAGACCGGCATTCCCTTTGGCGTTATCGGCACGGCCGGGGCCGGGGCCGGCTTCAAGGCCGTGGTGGCCGGCCAGGTATCCTTGGGCGGATTGGCCAGCGAACCGACCGACAAGGAAAAGGCCGCCCTCACCGACATTGAGGTCATCGGCTACGACGTCATGGGCATTTTCGTGCATCCGAAAAACACCACCAAAGATCTGACCATGGCCCAGCTCAAGGACATTTTCTCGGGCAAGGCCACAAACTGGAAGGAATTCGGCGGCCCGGACCTGCCCATCACCATCTACAGCGAAAAGCTCGACGGCGGCCGGGCCACGGTCAAGGCCTTCAAGGCCATGGTCCTTGGCGAGGCGGCCTACGGCCCGGTCAAGGAACTCGACGACGCCACCGACTGCGTGGCCGACGTGGCCAAGGACCCCAGCGGCATCACCGCCGCATCCATGTCCTTTGCCGTTCCCGGCGTGGCCGCTGTCTCCGTCGGCGCAGCCAAACCCGAGGCCGCCGCGGTCCAGTCCGGGGCCTACCGCCTCAAGCGCCCCCTGTCGCTCATTGCCGTCAAGCCTTCCCAGGAAGTCCTGGCTTTTTTTGAATTCATGCTGACCCCGCCGGCCCAGGCCATCGTGGCCAAGAGCTTCGTTCCGGCGAAATAGCCGGCCTGCGGGCCGTCTGCTGCAACAACCGACAAACCCAAAGGCTGTTCCGATGACCAAAGACATACACGAGACTGAATCCCCGACCCGCCGCAACTTTATCAAGGCCGGCATGGTGGCCGGCGTGGGGGCGCTGCTCACGCCGCTGATTGTCAAGACCGCCCAGGCCGCAGCCGAGGCCGCCCCGGCCGCCGCTCCGGCCGCTGCCGCCGCCGGAGGAAAGCCCAAGCTTCAAATCGGCGACGTGCTGCGCGTGGCCCGGGAAAAGCTCTACCCCATCTGCCGCGTCTGTCCGGAGTGCGACGGCGTGGCCTGCGCCGGCGAGGTGCCGGGTATGGGCGGAATCGGCTCCGGCCAAGCCTTTAAAAACAACTACAACACGTTAAACAAAATTGACTTGGTCATGCGGACCTTCCATGACGTGAAAAAGCCCGACCTCTCCATCACCCTTTTCGGGCAAAAACTCTCCATGCCCGTGACTTCGGCAGTCACCGGCGGCGTCAGCTACAATATGGGCAAGAAAATGACCGAGGAGGATTACGTCATTTCCATCCTCGGCGGCTGCCAGGATGCCGGCACCATCGGCTGGGTGGCTGACGGCATCGGCGACCAGATGGACGTCTTCGAGCGCCGCATCGCCGTGCTCAAGCAACAGTTTGGCGGCCGGGCCATCGTCACCATCAAGCCCAAGACCAACGAAGAGATCATCAAGCGCTTTCGCATGGTCGAGGAAGCCGGCGGCATCGCCGTGGCCATCGACATCGACTCGGCCGGCCGGGCCGCCCGGGCCGTTCCCGGCCAGACCGTGGAACCCAAAACCCCAAAACAGTTAGCCGAGCTGGCCAAATCCACGAGCCTGCCCTTTATCATCAAGGGCATCATGACCGTGGAGGAGGCCAAGATCGCCGTGGACATCGGGGCCAAGGGCATTGCCGTGTCCAACCATGGCGGCCGCGTCCTGGACTACACCCCGGCCACGGCCACGGTGCTGCCGGCCATTGCCGACGCCGTCAAGGGCAAGGCCGTCATCCTGGTGGACGGCGCGGTGCGCCGGGGCCAGGACGTGCTCAAGTACCTGGCCATGGGCGCGGACGCGTGCCTGTGCGGCCGGCCGCTGGTCCGCGGGGCCCATGGCGGCGGCCGCGACGGCGTGGCCCTTATGATGAACATCATGAAGGACGAGCTGACCGTGGCCATGACCCTGACCGGCGTTCCCAGTGCCCGCAACGTCCCGGCAAACGTCATCACGAAGGTGCAGGCATGAAACGAGCCTGGAGTCTTCTGCTCCTGGCTCTCCTGACCGCCTGGCCGGGGACAGCCCTGGCGACCAGCGGCGGGACATCCCTGCGCTACGGCGGCGGAGGTCAGGGGACCGTCATGTTCGACGGCAGGCTGCACGCGTCCAAGGGCTTTCGGTGCGAGGACTGCCACACCAAGCTTTTCGACACGAAGAAAGTGGCCCATATCACTATGGCCGACCACTTCACGGACAAGGCCTGCTTCAAATGCCATAATAATACCAACAAAACCGATCCGATGGCCGCTTCGAGGGATTGCGCCACCTGCCATCGCAAGGTGGCCTCGAATTACGAGACGTCCACCGACGCCATGGCCGGAATCATTGCCACGGCCTTTACCGGCGACGACACGGCCAAGGCCGTGCTGCTCACCGGCAACCAGGGGGCCACAGCCCAGAGTACGGCCTGCCTGTCCTGCCACGGGGCGGCCACGCCGCCAAAGCCGGTAACCGAACGCGGCAAGACCCTTGATCTGCACGTGGATGTGGCCGACTACCGGCACGGCGCCCATGCCAACCTCCCCTGCGCCACCTGCCACACCGGCCAAAAGGGCGCGGAGAGCTTTACGCAGGCGCCCCACGCCGTGGTCAGGCCCGACAACGCCACCTGCCTGTCGTGCCACAACGTGGGCCTGGCCCATCAGATCAAGGCGTTTGGCCAGAGCGCCCATGCGGAAAAGCTCAAGGACAAGGTGTCCTGCGGCAATTGCCACAACCCCCACGCCCAACCCCAAAAGCCGCAGCAGGTGGCCTATGCCTCGCTGACGGCCATGTACAACGCCCAGTGTCTGGCCTGCCACGACAACGCGGCCAAACTCAAGGAACTGTCGGGCAAGGACGTGCCCGACGCCAAGGCGGCCCACGCCTTCCTGACCAACTGGAGCGCCCACAGCCGGTCCGTTATGTGTGTGGAATGCCACACGCCCGTGGCCGATCCCAACGACCACCTGATCGGCGAGAAGAAGACCGCCGTGCGCGACTGCGCCACCTGCCACACCGACCCGGGCAAGTCGCTGATCGTGGTGCGGGCCACGCCCCATACGGGCGGCGCGGCTCCCGTCACCTCGGGCTACTTCCCGCCAAACCAGGTGGCCCCGGTGCTCAGCGCCGTCGGCGGCACGGCCGTCTCCGGCGTGTTCGCCCTGGCGCTCCTGCACGGCCTTGGCCGGGCCTTGCCCCGCCGCCGCCATACCGGGGCGCTCGTGTCGGAGTATATGTACCCGGCCTTTGTGCGCGCCACCCACTGGGTGAATGCGGCTCTGTTCCTCCTCCTCGGCTACACCGGGCTTTCCGTGCGCTTCACGGAAGCCTCCTGGGCCCTTGGCCTTGAGGCGGCTACGCGCATCCACAACGTGTGCGGCGTGCTTTTGGCGTTAAACTTCTTCGCCTACGTCATCCGGGCCGTGGCCACGGGCGACATCCGCCAGTATCTGCCGGGCGAACAGGGAGGCCTTCGGCCGCTGCTCCTCCAGGCTCGCTATTACTGCCGCGGCATCTTCCGAGGCGAGGCGCATCCCTACCCGGCGACGCTGGAGCGGCGGTTCAATCCGTTGCAACGCATGGCCTATCTGGTCGTGTTCCTCGTCGGCATGCCGGTGCTTCTCGCGTCGGGGCTGCTGCTCCTCATGCCCGAGGCCGCAACCGCGATCATCGCGCCGCGCCCGTTTCTGGTTGCGGCCCATCTGACCATCGTTATCGGCTTTGCCCTGTTTTTCGTAGGCCACCTCTATCTGGCTACGACCGGCGCAACGCCGCTGAGCCTTATCAAGGGCATGATGACGGGCCGGCATGAACATCCGATGGACAAGCCCCTTTCGGAGGGGAAGCCGTCCGGGGACTGAAACACTCCTGATCAACAGATCCGAAGTTGATCGAAAACGGATTGCAGGGCGCTGGGGCAATGGCTCCAGTGCCCTGTGAACAGCCAACCGCCCAACCGCACATTTTTTATTCATTGACAAATTGTCCCGGCATGCCATCACCTTTTGCCTTCCCGGCTGACGCAAAAGAACGACATTCCCCACAAGGCCGGACAGAAACGACTTTATTCCCCCAAAGAGGTCCCGGATGCGCTCGAAACTCGCTTTCAAATTTCTTTCCCCGGCTTTTCTTGTGGTCGTCGTAGGCATGAGCGTTTTGTTCATTGTCAACTCGGTGACCCAGCGCAATGCGTTCGAAAAAATCTTCAAAGAAAATATGGCCCTTCTTGCGCAGTCCATGATCGAAGGCGTTTCCGACGACGTCCGCACCCGCAAGGACCTGCTGACCTATCTTGCAACAACCCCTGAAGTTACGGCCGCGCTCCTGGACCATGCCCAATCCCCGGAAGCCGGAGCATACTTGGACCGTTTTCTGAATTCCGTAAAAAGTTCCGGACTCGGCTACGTCAATCTCTTCGACACCAAAGGAGATCTGGTCATCTCCACGATAAAGGGGACAGGCAAGATCAACGTCGCGGATCGTCCCTTTTTCCAGCCGATCATAAGCGGCAAAAAAGGCCTTTTCCTCAGCTACCAGATCAGCCGGGCCACCCAAAAACCTGTTGTCGCGTACTCCGTGCCCATACGGGGAGCGGACGGCTCCGTCATCGGCCTTATGCTCTCCGGGCAGGAGATGGCCGACCTGACCAAAAGCCTCAACGCCGTGAAGATCGGCACCACAGGCTTCGCCGCGCTGTTGGAAGGGGAAGGCGGCACGGTCCTGGCGCATCCGAACGCCGAACTGATCCTGAAAACCGATTTTGCCAAGACCCCCCAGGGGCAGGCCGTCATGGCGGTGAAGGATCAGGCCATCGTCGAGGCAGACGGCAGGCTGCTGGCCGTCAGCCGCGATGCGGAGACCGGACTGCTGCTTCTCATCTCGGCCCCTGTTGAAGACATGAATGTCCATGTTGCCGCCTCGACCCGGGCCAATCTCCTCATCGGGGCCTGCGTGACCCTGGTCTTGCTGGCGGTTCTGTTCTGGCTGACCAGACGGGTGGTGCTGACGCCGCTTTCCGTTTGCTCGGCGTTCGCCCTGGCCGTGTCCCATGGTCGCTTTGAAGAATCGCTGGCCCTCAAGCGGACCGACGAGATCGGTTCCCTGGCGGATGCGTTGCGCGAAATGCTGCGCAAACTGCGCCAAAGCTTTGAAGAGGTCACGGCTGAGAGAAGCGCGGCCCAACGCCACGCCGAAAAAGCCAACCAGGCCTGCCAGGAAGCCGTTGAAGCGAACGGACAGGCCGAGCGGGCGCGCCAGGAAGGAATGCTGGCGGCTGCGTCCAGGCTGCAAGATGTGGTGGAAGCCATGTCTGACTATTCCCAGGAGCTTTCCAGCCGCATCCATCAGGCCGGACAGGGCACTCAGGATCAAATGGACCGCACCCGAGAAACCGCAACCGCAATGGAAGAGATGAACGCCACTGTCCTTGGGGTGGCAAAAAACGCGACCGAGGCGGCTGCATCCTCAAACGACGCCCGACACAAGGCCCAGGATGGCGCTGGGATCGTCGGAAAGGTTGTCAGCGGTATTGCCGAGGTTCAAAGGCAGGCCCTTGGCATGAAGGAAGATATGGGCGTGCTGGGAAAACAGGCCGAGGGAATCGGCCAGATAATGAACGTCATCTCGGACATCGCCGACCAGACGAATCTGCTGGCCCTCAACGCGGCGATTGAGGCGGCCAGGGCCGGTGAAGCGGGACGCGGTTTTGCCGTGGTGGCCGATGAAGTGCGCAAGCTGGCGGAAAAGACCATGAGCGCGACGAAAGAGGTCGGAAACGCCATCCAAGGCATCCAACAAGGCACCCGAAAAAACATGGACAATGTGGACCGTACGACCAGGACCATAGAAGAAGCCACCGCCCTGGCGAAAATGTCGGGAGAAACTCTCGATGAAATCGTCCGCCGGGTGGAATATGCTTCGGATCAAGTTCGCTCAATCGCAACGGCCTCTGAAGAACAATCTGCCACCAGCGAGGAAATCAATCATTCCATGGAGCAGGTCGCCGCCATCTCTTCGGATACGGCTCAGGCAATGGAGCATGCCTCGCTGGCGGTATCGGAACTCATCAAGCAGACCGAAGTACTTCAAAATCTCATTGTAACCCTGAAATCCGAAGGTGGAATAGCGGCAATTGGCGCTTGAACACGCGGCGTTTGACGAAACTTGCCTCCGTTTGACAGGGATCGCCGTATCACGCTGTGAAGCACAGCTGACAAGCCGGAATCATGCAGCCAACTCTGCATGATTCCGGCTTTTTCTCATGACTATCGTGAGCAAAAGGGCCTCGCCGCTTTGACCATGAACACTTCCAGACCCCAGAATGTCAACCTTCAGCCGGTTCATCAGGGACCATGCCTAAGTCGCCGACTGAGACCTACTTTGACGCACTGAGAGCGTATTAGACACGAGGGGGGGCCGAGAGGCCTCCCTATTTTTTGTTTGTGGCCTACCTGAAAAATTCGATAAGCTTCTGCCGCCGGAACTCGAAAATCTGCTCCAGTCGTTTCGGGACGATCAGTTTTCGGCCATTATTACGACATCAAGCTTATGCCATCGCTCTAATGTGTCCATTTAAATGCATGACAATATTATTCAAGCCAGTAAATATATGACCAGACATAGATTCGATATCGGTTACTAACTTATTTCTACACGCCATGGAAAACGAGCACTCTCCGTGTGCCAATTTATTCCGCAAAGTTTTCACCTCTAGAAAAGATCGCCCATAAGCCTTATCAACGGAATATCGCACGCCATAGACTGCCAAAATCTTATTAATTCTTCTCGCATCAAGATTTCCTGAAAATATCTTTTCTCCATCGGAATAACTTTCAAAACTAGGAAATTTCAATTCCCCTGAAATTGTCAACTCTATATTTTCTTTATACCTTTTCGATCCATTTTTACCAAAATGCATAAGCGCAAATATTTCTTTTTGACAATCACTTAATTCATTAAAATGCTTTGCTTGACACTTTTCGTGTAAAATTTCTAAAACAGAATACATCGTTGATTCAACTGTATTATATAGAACTAAAACTATTGACGACTTCAGAACAGTACATAGCAGGGCATTTCCAACACCTTTTTCTTTTTTTTGAATTTCGGAGAGAAGTATTTCGGCCTCTGCCTTTTTTCTTGTTAAATCAGAAACAACAGAAGCAAGTGGCATCTTCTTACTCACATACCCAAAAAAATATTCTTGATATAATCTATCCGAGAATTAATCTTTGCCTGTGTATGCGTTTTATACTTTCCAGACATATGTTGATAAAATTCAGTATCAGATAGTATTTCAGACGAAGGAATCCTCCGAAAATTCAGGCTACCTTTTTCAGCTAACGCAAGCGCAGCACCGACTGAAAGTGCCTCAAAATACACTCTAGAAACTTGCGGCTTCTCATCCTTAGCAAAACCAAACTCAAACACCTTCTGAATTGCACCTAACATCGACTCAAACTGTGCATATTTTACCTCCTCCTCGTCGTCCGTTAAGGTTTTGTTCTTTTCTATGACATAAGAGTCTAGCAGCCTAGCAACTCCTTGATGTTGTGTGTCGTATTTTGGATACATTTCAAAGAAGGCAAAAAACCTTAAAATCAGCTCTTCCCCTTCTTGCCTAGTTTTCATCATCTTACATATAGGAGTGAGCTGAAGAAAAAGTTTATTCTTTGCACACCTATTATATATAAAATCAATAAACTTTCCTCTAAGTATTCCTTTTCGCTTCTCCATTTCTTTTAATAGGTCACTTCCTTTATTAATCCTTTCAAACAAGTCATTCTTCACATCTTCAGTGGCACTGTCAGATAAAAAGATTAATTTTAAAGCAGTATTCTTTATTTTTCTTTGCCGCGATGCCGGAAGCTCTGAAAAGCGCACCCCATTCAATTCTGTCAACCTTTGAAGATGAGCCAAAGACAACTCGTCAGACAAAAAGGCGGCAAGAGTTCTCACCCTTTGTGATCCATCAACAATCTCACATCGACCATCTTTATTTTCTGCGAAAAACATACTTGGGATAGGAAGCCCAAGTATTATGGATTCGATCAACTTTGACTGCCTATATTCATCCCAAACAAATTCACGCTGATAATCAGGCACAAAAAACTCATTAGTGCCTCTTTCACTATTTTTAATATATTTATCAACTAAATATTCAATAGTAAATTCACGCGTATCATAGTCTACCATTGACTGCTCTCGTTCTATCTCAGCTTCTATACGGCCGTGCTTACCCTCTTGCATACAAACCTCAACAGATAGAATATTATGATCAAAAAAAATCTTACCAGCATTCAACAACAATTTCATGTACAACTATGATTTGCTACCCAAAAACCTATCTGTCTGTCAATACTTATTTCTTGTTTCATAGCTCTAAAGAAGGGTTCACCCACCACCTCAAATTGCATCTCCACTGAGTCGACCTCAGGAAGGATGGCGCTGGTTTGCCACTACCGTCCTTACCCTCAACATCACACCGACATCTTCGCATCTAGCTAAATTTCCAAGATCCTTACCGACCCCCTGACCTCAGGGCAAGGGGTCGTCCCGGATAACCATTCCCCTGGAATCCCAGGCCAATAGGTTATCCACCCGGTTATCCAACAGAAAAAGGGCCTACGATTTTCACCGTAAGCCCTCGAAATCACTGGTCGGGATGAGAGGATTTGAACCTCCGACCCCCTGAACCCCATGGGCCAGGTCCGAAACGTACCCATTGGAATCATTATCCATTTTTGCTTTTTCTGATAACATAGACCCGACATGCTCTGCCCCACTACGAAGGGGAACGGTGATCCAGACGTTATCCAATTTCAGCGCCGGCCCCGGGGGAAATTGTGCGAAGCAGCACAAGCCCAAGAGTCTACTTTGCCTGGGTGTGCTTCATGATTTCGCCAAACAAGTTGACTGCCTCTTTGTATCCAGGCTGGCTTTCGATCACTGGTCGCAGTACTTGGAGCGCCTGATCGGGGTCCTTGGCTCGATACAGAAACAGCGCCAGCGTGTAGGCGTACCTGGGGTTGTCAGGACGAAGCTGGCTCGCTTTGCGGCTCCAGGCGACGGCTTCTATAAGATCAGCTTCGCCGAGCAGCAGACTCAGGTTGTAGGCGGCCTCGGCCATGGCCGGATTGCTGGCCAGAGCCGCACGGAGATGTTTCTCTGCCGCAACCCTGTCCTGGCGTTCGGCCATGACCAGACCGAGGTTGAAATGTGCCGGGCCATCGTTCGGGGCTAGACGCAGCGCTTCCAGCAGTACGCCCTCGGCTTTGCCCGTCTCGCCCATCTGGCTGTAAGCTATTGAGGTGTTGACGAGCGGCGGTACGGCAGCAACATCCAGACTGCGGGCTTTTTCATAACAGACCACAGCCTGTTTGGGGTCGCCTTGCCCAAGATAGTAATTCCCCAGGTTGTACTGGGAGGTCCACAAATCCGGCCGGGCTTGCAACGCCTCCAGATATTCAGCAGTCGCCTTGTCAACAGCCGCCAGATGCTCTTCAGCCAGGGCCTTGCGGGGAATGCCGGACAAGGCCGCCGCCGCCCGGATGCGCACCAGTCGGGAGTCATCGGACACGGCCACAAGCAGGGCATCCAGAGCCTGACGGGACGGCACCTCGCCCAGGGCTTCGGCCGCTGCGGCCCGCACAAGGGGCGACGACGATTTGCTGGCGGCAATGATCGGCCCCCACTTACGCGGGTCGGGACAACTGCGCAGCAGCCGAATCAGCGAGGTTGTGGAGACGGCGTCCGGGTCTTTTATTCCCAGGTACTCCAACATACCCGAAAGATTGCTCCAGTCCCGACGGCGGGCGGCATCGATCAAAGCGGCTTGGCGCACAACCGGGGCCTGATAGTCACGGGCATGCCATTGCCGCACGTGCGTATTGGCCCAGGCAGCGTCCTTGTCGGCATGGCAGAGGTTGCAGGCATTGGGTGAATTGTAAGCCAGGGTTGTTGCCGGGGTCGGCGGCAGCATGGAGTGGTCGCTGCGGCGCATGCGGGCAAACTCGGTCATGGGCATGTGGCAGGAGATGCAGCGGTTGCCGGGGCTGCCCTCGGGGTGATGGGTATGGCTGGAAGCATTGGCCACCCGCTCGGCATGGCAGGGATTGCAGGCCTCGTTGGCTTTGGCTGGATCGTTAAACTTATAGCGGCCGCTGGAGGTGTGGCAGTGCATGCAGTCGAGTTGGCCGGAGAGCGCGCAGGGACTGCGCGACCAGGAGGTCTGGGTGTAGTTTTCCCCGAGATCGCGCCCGTCAGGGTAAAAATCCGGGTTCTCGTAGGTAATGAGGTCGTAGTGGTCGAAATAGCGGTCCCCGGGCGTAAACGAACTGGTGAGCGGCACGGCTTTGGCGTGGCAGGTGGCGCACAGGTCGTTTTGCTGGGCATGGCTGAAATCCCGGCCGCCCCGAATGAGTTTTAAATCCTTGGGCGGCCGGTCCTTGGGGGCCGCCTCGCAGACCCGGACATGCTCCTGGCCCGGTCCATGGCAGGTTTCGCAGTTGATACCGGGCTCGGTCCAGCTGGAGCGGTAGGTGTCGGTCTTGGGATCATAGTTGGTGGCGAATTGGCTGACGTGGCAGCCGTAGCAACCGGTATTAAATGTATAGGGCCACTCTTTCCAATTGACAGCGGCAGTGGCCCCGGTTGGAAAATGGCGCACGCCGCTCCCAGCCATATCGAACCATTCTTTTTTACGGACATCATAGGCCAGGGGCAGGGTCTGGAGGCGGCCCTTCTCCAGGGGCGTGAGGAAATAAAAGACGTTTTTCCCGCCGAGCACCTGGGCGATACGGTATTTCTTTTCAATCTTGCCGGTCTTTTCCACTATAAAACCCTGGCCAAGTCCGATATCGACCCGGTAGGCGGCATCTCCGATGGCTATGGACTGGACTTGGGGCGTCAGAAAGGATTTGGCAAAGGCATCATTGTAGGGACGCATGGCCAGACCGTGGAAGGACGTAGACCAGAGTTGGTAGAATTTCTCATGGCAACTACGGCACCCGGCGGAGCCGGTAAAGGCGGTGGTCGTAGCTGGGGGCGCAGCAACAACGGTTTTTTTGGCAAGAGCCGGGGATCCCGATCCGATCACGAGATACACCGCAGCGCAGGCAAGGCCGACTAATCGTATCATGCTACCGCCCAATTGAAAGAGTTGGGTACTGGTTCGATTCTGTTTGCTTCTGCTTTAGAACTGCTTGGATGTCCCGAACCGCTTATTCCGTCAAGCAGCCGGCCAGGATGCCTGACACGTGCCCCAAGAAGCGTCGCGCTTGCCAGTGTTATTGTCGGGCAAAAAACGGGCGGTCCTTTCGAACCGCCCGTAGCTCAGAAGCACTGGAGCCTATTGCCCTTCGTGGTTCTTGATCGCCTCGTCAACCTTGGCCTTTATGGCGCTCAGATTGAAAGAAGCCGGATCCTGCATTGGCGGATACTCCAGCGCCGTCATGGCCAGCTTGCCAACATATTGCTGCACCATGACGAAACGCCAGAATTCGCGCGAGTAGAAATCGTTGACGTAGCCCATCCCCCCATTGTTCGTCGTCTCGCCGCGTGTGGTCGGCGTCCGTTCAAAGGGATCCTGGCGCAGATTGATGATCGTCGGCATGTCGGTTGTGACTTTCTCACCCGGCCAGCCGTAAGGCTGCTGGATGAACTGAAACTTCATGTCGTTAATGCGTAGCGCCCCGAGTTGGGCTCCAGCGAAGTAGAACAGTTCCTGCCGATTGGATGGCCCCTTGCCGGTCAGGAGATCCATCTGATTGTAGCCGTCGAGGTGGTTCTTGTAGGTCCGGTCGCCAAGCTTCACACCCTTGAGGAGCTGTTCGGTGATGTCCGGGTTGCCGGCAGCAGCGGCAAAGGTGGGGAGCCAGTCGAGGCCGGAGAAGATTCCGTTTTCCACCGAGCCCGGCTTAATCTTGCCCGGCCATTTGATGATGGCCGGTACGCGGAATCCGCCTTCGTAGGCTGTCCCCTTGGTGGCTTTAAACGGCGTCATGCCGCCGTCCGGCCACGTGAACACTTCAGCGCCGTTATCGGTAGTGAAGACAATGATGGTATTGTCCGCTTCGCCGATTTCTTCAAGATGCTTGATCAACGCGCCGACGCTGTCATCCAGCTGTGCCATCCCGGCTTCTTCCAGGTTATAATTATCTTTGGGGTTCATCATCCCCTGATACTTCTGGGAAAGGAACGTAAAGACGTGCATGCGCGTCGTATTGTGCCAGACAAAAAACGGCTTGCCGTCTTTTTTTGCCTTGTCCATAAAAGCCTTGGAGCTTTCGACCAGCACCTCGTCGAAGGTCTCCATGTTGTACTTGGCCGGACGTCCCACTTGCCAGTTTTGACGGTTCTTCATGTCGGCAAACGGGGCCAGCGGCCCTTCGTCCACGATCTTTTGCTTTCCGACCTTGCCCCACCGCGGCATCACAGTCGGATCGTCCACATCCGTGGCATAGCAATGGACCAGATTCCGGGGGCCGGTCTTATCGATCCAGTCCTGCGGATAGTCAAACCAGTACGGGTCCGACATGGCGTCGAGGTGGTACAGGTAGCCGAAGAATTCGTCGAAACCATGGACGGTGGGCAGGTATTTGTTCAGGTCGCCCAGGTGGTTCTTGCCGAACTGCCCGGTAGCGTAGCCCTGGGCCTTAAGCACCGTGGCCAGGGTGACAGCCTGATCCGGCATGCCCACGTCGGCCCCGGCCTGTCCCACCGTGGTCAAACCGGTGCGGATCGGCAACTCTCCAGTGATGAAGTTGGCGCGACCCGCCGTACAACTGGCTTCGGCATAGTAGTCGGTAAACCGCATGCCGTCTGCGGCCAATTTGTCAAGATTGGGCGTCTTGCCGGACATCATGCCCTGGTGATAGGCCCCGATATTAAACCAGCCGACGTCGTCACCCATAATAAACAAGATGTTCGGTTTTTTCTGAGCGGCGGCAGGACTTGCAGCAATGGTGAACGCGGCCATCAAAGTGATCAGCACGGAATAAATTGTTGCGCGACTGTTCATTTTCGCCCTCGACTTGTTGTCAACTTGGCCAAATAATCCAATAACTTTGGCCTTTATAATGCCATCTTCTACTGTCGGATCAGCCTCCTTGTCAAATGCATACAGACCGGACGCATTGGTCTTCCTCTCCGTGCAACTATTGCTCCCAGGGAAAAATGCGCTTCCAGTCGTTCTTCATGCTGATAACCACCCAGTTTTGTTGCTTGGCTTGCGCCATGAGCGCATCGGTAAAGGTTCCAACCTTGGATGCCGGACCATAGGCGTATTCACGCCCAGCGTCGTCATGATGCACCAGCATCATGAGCCTCGCGCCGCTGCCGGCCTGGGTGTATTCAAGCATTTCCCTGTCGCCGACGGAGTTGCCAAAGGCCGCGACCGGACGTCGGCCGATCATGAGGTGGATTCCCTCAGGCTTGCCCGGCCCGTTGTCGTCAAGCAGTAACCGGGGTTCCTCGGTGAGCTTCGGGCGGCCGGCCGCGTCGTAACCGAACGTGGTCGCCCCCATGGTCCCGACCACTTGCTCTGGCGGAATGGCATAGACGGACTGGGCGAATGCGCGCACGAAATCCTGACTGCCGCCGGTGACAAAATAGGTCTTGTAACCGTTTGCGCGCAAATACTGCATCACTTCCAGCATGGGCTGATAGACGAGTTCGGCATAGGACCGTTTCCACCGAGTATCGCGGGCTGTTTCGAGCCACTGTTGCACTTGCCCGGTCAGTGCTTCCACAGTCATGCCGGTCATGGTTGCGCCAATAATTTTTTCCAGATCCGCCATCGGCAGCCCGGCGATGGCCGCTTTGTCCCCGGATAAGACTGTCTTGAAGGGCTTAATATCCTTAAGCTCCGGCTTTTCCTGAGCCAGAGTTGCCACCCGGTCGAAACAATAGCGCGCCTGGGTGTACACGGGATATTCGACCCAGGTCGTGCCATCCTGGTCAAACGTGGCGATACGGGCCTCGGGCGGGACATAGTCCGGGTGGGATGTGTCGGTCGTCGTCTGCACGAAGGCGACAATGGCCTGCTTGGCCGGCCCGTCGTTCCAGGAGGGCAAGGGGTCGGCCTGGGCCAGGACACCCGGCACAGCCAACAGCAGGGAAACAACAACCAGGGAGGCGAAACGGCCAGCCTGCTGCGCTTCCTGAAAAAATAGTTTTATTGTGGATTGTTTACGCATAAAATATTCCTTGGAACTGCCCTGAATGCTGTCGCGCGCGGCGTTACATCGCCTGGACGACAGGGTGGTATGTTGCTCATTTTGCTCTCGGTGCAGCCTGTCCTGTCCACGAATGCAAGCCGTATGCGCGTTCGCGGGGGGCAACGAAAACTCCTTGACGATCTGGTTTGCCCCAATCCTACACGAGGCCTCCAAACCTGCCTATGATTTTCAGCGGGAATGCCCGCGACGTCGGCCGCACGTCCCAGTTCCAAACCTTTGTCACACCTCCCCAAAAAAGATCCCGTTCCTGCTGGAAAGACGAAGTCCGGCGCGGCTTGCGACCCGCCGGCCTTGTGCGTCACGGCAGGCTTATTCGCTTACCTTGGTACTGCCCTGGGCCTGTTCCAGTTTCTTCACGTCTTCCGGCGACAACTTGGGCCGATCAATAGTCAATGTGATCTTGTCGATCTTGCCGGTAAAGGCGAATGGCGGCTCATAGTCGGCGTCGTTGACGCCAGTCAGGGTGTCCAAACCGACGTCCAGGGCCTCGTCCCATTGCAGGATAAACGGCAGGGTGTGCTCCATCTTCTGGGAGTCAACGGTTTGGCCGTCCACCTTGAGCACGCCCGTGCCGCCGCGGCCCACGCCCGAGAAGTTGTTGAAAGCCAGCGTTCCGATGCCCAGGCCGTCGTAGGCGAAATCGAATTCCAGCACATGCTTGCCGGGCGTCAGTTCCGGGCCTTCCCATCGCACGCGCTTGAGATCGACCAGATTCCACAGGAATACGGGTTTGTTTTTGAGCACATAGAACCCATATTCGGCTTATAATAGAGAATATAATCGGCGCGTTTCCCCTTGCCTCGAGACACAAGCTTCCCACGAACGATAATGCGACCTTTGGTAAAGCTCACCTCTTCCCGAACTTGTAGCATCTTATCCCAACCAGCTTTGACCAGATTGGGAGTAATGTACTTCGTACAAATGTCACGTTCGCTCAGGGATTTCTTGTCCATAGAGGAGATCGCCTTTACGCACCAGCGTCTAGATGACGTGCTCGACTTCACAAAATGCCAGATCTCGCGATACTTCCGTCCCTCCGAGTCCTGGGCATCGTCGCCAAGGCGCGTCAGGAAAGGAAGTTCCACCTGCTTGCAAAAACAGTATTAACTATCCGTTTTCCCCGATATTCCGCAAGGAAAACTGAAGTCTGCTAAAATTGAAGCAGTTCTTCGCAGTGCAGACTTCGAACGAGCAAGAGCTTCTGGCATCTCTGCCCCTGTGTCCCAGCCCCAAAGCCCCTCCCCCGGACAGCCCCCTGGTATGCGACCTCCGCCCCCTCCTGGGATTTTTCCAAGGCCCCTGGCTCAAATCCCCACCCCATCCCCAAAATCGCAGGGCGGCCCCGCCCCGGCCCAAAGCCTGATTTTCACCGACGCCCCGTGACCGGGATCCTGGCCCCGGCTATCCTCCCTCCATGGACCCAATATCCCTGGTCCACGAGGTGAGCATGCCGACCGAAGCAGAATCCAACGACAAGGCGCTCGAACTGGTTGAGCAAATCATTCAGCGGTTTCGCCCGATCGAACAGCTTTTTGACGTTATGGGAGCGGCGGACTCTGGAGTGCAGGGCGTCTTTGTGCGCCGGTGGGCCGAAATAGGCATGCAGCTCACGACAAGTTTTCGGGAATATCTCGAACAAATAGCAGCTACTTCCAAAAACGACGACTGAAGTCCTGGTCATTAAACCAGCTTCATGGAGGTCAAAGACATGTGGCTTTTCAAATTATTATCCGGAGTATTCGTCGGTGCTGTAGCTGGTGGAGTCCTCAAGATGATCCTTAGCGGTGGTGGTGTGATCGTTGGCAGAGAAAATGTTCGAAACGCAATTAAAAAAGAAGAACGGAATCTTCGTGGTCGATTCGACAACTTGAAAGTCACCGAAAACGACCCGAAGTTCTACGAGTAACCGCAACCATACCATACAGGAGGACTTCCCATGGACGACTGGCCGATCATTTTCAGCTACACCCGCGCCCAGGCCATCGCGGACGGCGTCTTGGTCGACGTCACCACCCAGGCGGCACAGATTGGTTTCAAGGTGCACACGGTGGTCACCGACCATCTATATAATGAATACGTGGCACCGCCGGCCGGACTGGAGGGCGAAGGGCAATCTGTCGAAGGACGCCTCCAGGACTTGCTCTTTCGCACCCTGCTCGCGGCTAAGGCTATCAGGGATAGTGACCGCGCCGAATTTGACGTCCTGTTTCTCATGGCACCGGGGCGGTGGGACACGGCCCATGTTGTGGCAGCCATCGGCCCAGGCGACCAGGGCGAGCCGGTCATGACTATCATGCTGCCCGAAGACGATTAGCTCAGGCCATCGCAATCGCCTATAACCGCCTATTTTAAAATCATCTTTCTGCCTAGAGGAGATAGTGGAGATATTTTCTGCACAACCTCCACGGCCGCACGGCTGATAGGCCTGGGCGATGGAGCACGGCCGTCAGCAATCCAAAATCCTGAAAAAACACCTCCACCATCTCCACCACCTTCTCTGGTTCGGTCGCCCTTCGTCCGGCTCTAAATCGAGACAGACCAAATCTCTTGTCAATTGTGGTGAAGTTGGGCAAATTAAATTCCTAAAAATTTATTGACGTCATCCCGTGGCCGGCGTAACAGAGATTCGTCGAAACAATACCCGCCCGGATTGCTCCATACTGTTGGGCCATCATTACACGCCCGGCAACGAACGAGACGGCCTATCTTTGGCCCAGATGCCCGATCGTTACAGCCGACCCGAAGCACGATGGAGTTTTCCCATGAGCACCGACCAGAAGCCCGCCTCCACTGACCAGACGCCCGTCCCCACGCCTCCTCCCGCTCGCTCGGCCAAGTCGACCAACAAAACCTCCAAGCTGGACGCTTCCACCAAGAAGGCGAAAAAAATCCGCAAGCTGTCCAAAGAGCAGATCGCCGAAGAGGCCGATAAGTTGGTAGCCGCCGCCAATGCGGATGCGTTCCCTGACAAGATGATTTCCGCGTCGGCCTGGGCCAACAAGATGAACCTCTCCCTCGCCATGGTCGACAAGGTCTTCATTAGCTCCAAATTGGCCCGTGGAGGATATGATCTCGACGACGACGTCAACGTGAAAGCTACCGACAACCGCCCCTATATTGATACGCGCGGCATGCTCATGATCGCGAAAAGCATCTTCACCGCACACAACGCCGGTGCGGCGGCTGACAAGCAGTTCGCCCCCGGACAGCAGTTTGACGTGACGCTTGAAGACGACCGGATCATCCTGACCCGGGCCAGCTAACCCACTCCACCTAGCCACATCTTCCCAGGGAGCCGACAGGGCTCCTTGGGATTTTTTTATCCACCGACTCGACGACCTTGCGTTCTTTGGTTTTGAATCGCCACGCACAGATTGCATACTAAATTAGTCTAGAATAGCCGCGAGTCGCAGCGAACCAGACTTGCGCACAAAAACAGAACGTCGAACAATGGAACTGCCACGACACGCAGGATTTGTGGAGACGTTTCAGCACGCCAGATCGCGGAGACTCCTGCTGCCAAGGAGCCAGCCCTGAAACAGGGAAGATCCATACTGCGGGTCATGCCAAGCACAGGCATTTGCGCGGGGCGGCATCGGCCCAGGCGACCAGGGCGAGCCGGTCGCTATGATCATGTGGCCCAAAGAGGATTGACCAAACAGCAGCCCCGATACTTCTGCAACGCCGGAAATCCTTGGCAATCAAATGTCCGAACCCCGGGGCGTAAGACCATACAATGATACAGATTGTCAGGGCTAGAGCTATTTGCAAAAGAGGGAGCTCTCCCAGCCATGTGCTCCAAACATATTTTTTCCGGAGATGAAAAAAAATCTCGCATGACCCTTGACGGACGGGATATATCTCGTTAAAAATTTAGCCCTGGTTTTGGCAGCACCCCGTTGACCGTTGATCTTTGACATCTACCCAGAGCGCAAGAAGCTCAACGCCACGCACGGCCTTCCAGGAAGCGCCATGCGAAGGGCCTCCTTGGCCGGCGGGAGTACGGACTGATGCTTTGTGTAGCCATATCGGGATGTTGAACATGACACGGTAGCGTTTTAAACTGCCGGTTTCCACAACCTCTAGCATCCGAGGAACGTCAATGCGTTTTCACGTGTTGAATCTCGTCCCTCGACCAAAATATAAAGCTGTCGACCTGTCCTTCGCTGACAGGTCCAGCTATTAGCCTACCCCAATTATCGGGCACTTCTCGCCCACCTTTCCTGAAAAAACGTCTATTTTTTGTTGCCCTTGGCACATGGCCCACTTCGTGCGCCCGCGATATCCGATAGCCAGTCCGTCTTCAGCCGTCATGCCTGCTGATGCCGGGGACGCTCTCGGAAATCTTGTCAAAACCAGTTTGCCGGCCATAGCTGCGTCCTGCGCTTGGCCCAGACCCTTCCCCTCAGCAGTCCACCGAGGCCTCCATGGCACAGTATAACGCCGCCATGGGGGTCTAGCGGCACGGCCTCTTGTGGGACGGCCTGAATCTGGTGCTCACTGTGAGGACGCTGTTATTGGCTTGGCATGGCTAATGCCCTGCTGCACCGCCCTTGGCGGCAGCGACATGCCACCCAATAATGGAGCAAGATATGAACTCGACCGATATGACGCGTACCGTGAGCAAGAAAACGTTAAACAACCTTGCGAATTTGTTCATCCATAAATTCCAGAGCAACAACGGAACAAAGCGCAAAGTTGACGCGAAGGTAGTCAGCAAAGAGCTCAACGTCACAACTGCTCTGGTCGACAAGATATACATTGAAGCCATTCGAAAAGGTTTGGTTGACGTCATTCTCATCTCGGCCAAGCCGGACATTGACAAGCACGGACAACCGTACATCAATAGCAAAGGCAGTCTCGTCATCGACAAAGCTACTATAGCTAGCCTCAATAGAAAGCTTCGAGCCAATGATAAACTTAGCGAGAATGACAAGTTCGACATCGAAGTCGAAGGTAGCTTGATCATACTGAGGAAGAGTTACAGCTAGTGCTGGTCGACCTTCCTATTCCCCTTTGAGCTTCTCGCTAGAGACAGACTGGCAACGTGTGAAGTGGCAGGATTGATAACTACCTGTCACCATACATAAAACATAGCCAGACAAACAAGGAGAGACCACCATGAGCGACGCCCAAAAAACCACGCGTAAGGCCCCGACCGCCAATTCCGGCAAGCAACCGTCAACCCCTCACGGCGAGCCCGATGTGCTTCTCCCGCTGTTAGGCGCGCCGGCCAAAAGCGTCGACGACGACGGCACCGGCAAACCGCTTTCCTCGCTCCCGTGCGACGAAAACGGCAATGTCCTTCTCCCGCTCCTTGGCGACGCGGAAGAGACTCTGGCCCCGGGCAGCTGAGAACACAACCGCAACCATCCTCTATGATTCCTCCCTGTAGCGCGTCGCTCCAGGGACCCGAACCCAAGAATCGGTGGCAAGCCCGCCGACACATTAGGAGACATTATGAACCGAGGAAGCTCACTCCGATGGAGGGGGAGAAATGTCCGAAAACTTACCGGCCATCCACACACCCAGCCAAACGTTCCTGCAAGCCCTTTGGCCCAACTATCAGGGAACCGGGTATCTTAACCTCTGGACCTTACCAGCCAGAACCACGCATCCTTTCGCGCTCGCCGAGGGATTAGATGCGGTCGAGGCGAAGGTCCAGGATCTCACGCGGCAAGGGCAGCACGTCTACTTCCAGATCGGGCTGCAAGCTACGAATGTTGGTCCTCATAGCCGGGGGAAAGAAGCTACGACCGTGGCGATCCCCGGGCTCTGGCACGACACCGACATCGCCGGCCCCGGCCATAAGCAGCCAAACTTGCCGCAAGACCTCGCAGCGGCGCGGGATCTGATCGATTCTCTTCCGCTCCGGCCCACAATGATCGTGCACAGCGGAGGTGGAGCCTACCCTCTGTGGCTGTTCAAGGACCCGTGGAAACTTGCGGACGACGCTGATCGGGAGAAGGCCAAGGCCTTGTCCGTCCGCCTTCAGGCTTTTATCAACGCCGAGGGACGCAAACGTGGCTACGCGCTCGACTCGACGGCCAACTTAGACCGCCTGCTGCGAATCCCTGGCTCTCTGAATGTGAAGGTCCCTGCGAACCCGCGCCCGGTGCAGGTGATCCATTACGAGCCAGCCGATCGCTATACCCCGGACGAAATCGAACAGGCCTTCCCTCCTGTCGCGCCTTCTCCGACGGTGGCAAAGAAGATGACAAACAAGCACATGGCGACGGCCCCGAGTGGGCAGTTCCCCCTCGCCGATTTCGATAAGGTTAAGACGAACTGTGCCTGGGTGCACCACTGCGTGGTCGACGCCGCGTCCCTGCCTGAACCGGAATGGTACGCAGTCGTGTCCATCGGAGGCCGGTGCCAGGATGGCCCTGCCAAAGTGCACGAAATAAGTCGACCTTACCCCGGCTATTCAGCGGCTGAGACCGACAAAAAGATTGCTGATGCCTTAAATAACCCCGGGCCTCGAACATGCGTCGACATCCGCACCAACTGCGGTGGTGAGACGTTCTGTTCAGCCTGTTCGCACTGGGGCAAGGTCACGAGCCCCATATTGCTTGGTACAACCAAGGCAATCGGGACGGTTGAAGTGTTAGCTGAGCTTGCCATTCCGAATGCACCTGTAGCCGAAGGAACTATGATCCCCGCACTGTACAATGTGAGCTACGCCAAGGGAGTATGGCGCTATGACGAGGTTGGCGACACCGGGAAATTCATTCCAATCCGGGTCTGCCCTGTTCCGGTCGTCATCGTAGCACGTTCCAAAGACGTCAACGCTGGCACGGAGTTTGTTGAACTGGGATGGTTTAAGGATAAGCAGTGGAATCATCGCATTGTCAGCCGACGGACCATCGCCGACACCCGCGAGATTTTGGTGCTTACGGGCTTTGGTTTGCCCGTGACCAGTCTGTCCTCCAAAGATCTGGTCCGGTATCTTGAGGACTTCGAAGTCGCCAACGCAGAAGTCACTCCGTTGGAAAAAAGCAGTAGCCACCTCGGCTGGCAGGGCGACGCGGCATTCCTCTGTGGCGAAAACTTACTCGTCCCCACTGGAAGTGACGTTGTGGATATCGTCACATTTCGTGCCCAGGATGATGGTGATGCCCAGATCGCTAAGGGGTTCACGACAAACGGCTCGTTCCATGACTGGCTGAAGATGGCGAACTCTTTGTATGGGTTCACCAAAGTTTTCATCACCGTCATGTCAGCTCTTTCAGCCCCGTTCCTTCGTGTCCTGGAAGCAGCGAACTTCGTCGAGGACATCGCCGGAGAGACGTCCAAGGGAAAGACAATCACCCAGGTCCTGGCCGCCTCGAGCTGGGGAACCCCCGTGCAACGCTTGCCGAACAGCATCCTCAACACGTGGGATGGCACGGACGTCTGGTTCGAACGCACGGCGGCCCTCCTCAACGGGTTACCATTGATGCTCGACGACACCAAAACCGCAAGGTCTGACGATGTCATAGGGGACTTGGTATATCGCTTCACATCTGGCAAGGGCAAGGGACGCGGCACGCCGACCGGGACAAGCGCGACCGGCACGTGGCAATCGATCCTCATCTCTTCCGGCGAACAGAGCATCGTCGACTATGCCAAACGCCATGGCGGCGTTAAGGCCCGGGTCCTGAGTCTTTGGGGTCCACCGTTTGGGAATGGAAACCAGGGATCGTTCGTCAAGAACGTTGAGATGCTGGCTAAGGGCAACTACGGTCACGCCGGCCCCATGGTGGTGCAATTCATCCTTGACCACCGTGACGACTGGCCACTTTGGCGAAATGCTTATATCGAGATGCTGTGGCATTTTTGTGTAAAGGCCGCCGGAGACAGTGTCGCCATCCGCTTGAGCGAAATCCTCGCCTTCTTCGCCGTGACCATCCCCCTCATCCACGCCGCCTTGCCGGGGCTTAACCCCACCCGCCCGATCAGCGAAGTGCTGGATGATCTCTGGCCGACGGTCACGTTGGGCGCGGAACAGGCCGACAAGGCAAAAGACGCCGTCAAGGTTCTCTGGGATTGGGCCGTGGCGAACCAGGCGAAGTTCTGGGGCCGGCACAAGAACGACACCAACGGCACCCCTGTCGAGCCGTCTCAGGGCTGGGCAGGACGATGGGATAAGCAAGGTGTGTGGACCGCTCTCGCGGTAACCAGGGATATGCTTGAACGCGTGCTCAAGGGCTTCGAGGTACAGGCTATGATCAAAACCTGGGCTGACCGCGGCTGGCTGAGCAAGCCCAAGAAGGGATACCAGAAAAGCGTTCGCATCGGGGCTGCTCCCTGTGATGCCTACGTGTTCAAGAAGGAAACCCTTTCGGTCATCCTCGATATAAATCTTGCCGAATTCGACAAGAACATACCCAACGATGAGGACCTGCGATAGCTGGTCAGGACGGTAAGGACTGAGAAATATCCGGTCCTTACCGGAAAATACATAAAAACTATTATATTTTGATATGTTACAGGATTGGTATGGATGGTATGGACGGTATGGACTCTAAAAAGGGTCCTTTCTGGGAATTGGAACACCTAGCCTTGGTCAGGGAAGGAGGGCGGCAATATAGGTACCCCCCAAAAATCCGTCCATACCGTCCTTACCGTCCATACGTGACAATAACCGTTTGAAAAACAACACCTTTTTCTAAAAAGAGGTAGGGAACAGGTCGGAATGGTCAGGACCTGCCCAGGAGGGAAGAAAATGACGAGTTTTGACGAGATGTTGGACAAATACGGGCTGTCCCGAGAGATATTCGGGATTACTTCTGGCGACATGCCGGTGACGCCGGACACAACGGTGGTGCAAGATGCGCACTGGATTCCTGCCGCACAGGATGTGACGGTGGTGCCCGTTGCGCCGGGAATGGCGGCGGCTAAGATCGAAAACGTGCCGGTGGCCTCGGAACCAGAACATGACCCCTCGATGCCGCCGTGGGGTTCTGAGGAAGACGACGTCCTCGCTGGTGCGCCGGATTTAAACGACGACGCGGCGGATTATCCCTTTTAACCTGCGGAACGGTCCAGGCATGGTGGCCTACTCGGGCTGCCATGCCTGAGACCATCATGATCCAGCTTGCAGCCAGAGGATCGAAATATTACATGATGAGTCTGCCGATAGCTCGGTCAGCTCAAAGAAACTTGATCAAGTGACGTCGAATAGATTCGATCGTTCGTGTACTTATAAGTTAGTATTTCTCCAATACGGCTAATCCAAGCCAGAGTTTCCATGCTTATACAACATTCATGGATCGTAGACAGAAATAAGTTCACCATATCATAGTATATTTCAGAATACATACCAGACTTTTCGAGTCTTCAGTTGTCGCACCTAGCGCGAATGATCGAGATCGTTAAGCATTGTTCCGAACTTACGAGTGATTTATCAAATTTAAAGCGTAGTTAAATCGCCATGGGTGCCTTGCATTAGGTCGCTGGTTCGAAGTTGCTCAAATCGCAACCAACATCTTCAACCTAAGTAAATGTTGCAGTCAAAAAATAAACTTGCCTCAGATCCTAAAACTTCTTGTCGACTTCATCGAATAAGACTTCCTGAGCAAGACCTAACCAATATGAAGCAATTCAGTTGAGAAAGGGGTTGAGACTGAAAGACTGGCCCGTATTCGTGAACACCACGAAGAGACCACGGTGGCGCATATGATGAACGAAGTTCATGGCAAACTGAAGTTTACTGAAATTTCCAGTTCTGGAGATATACATAGGTATAATATCTTCTGGTCATATGCACGAGATTAGGTTCGGGACGGTTTTTATAGACCTGACTTGAAACCAAGGGAAGTCCCTATTGGATGCCTTCAATGGCAAAAGCTGTGAAGAAGCTACTACCAATAAGGATGGCTGCGTATCCGTAAGGGATACGGCGAGAGATGTAAATATTTGATGATCATTCCGAAGTTTAAAAACAAGTTTGACGCTATCTCGATTGTTCAAGATGCAATCGTTGAAGAATATCGACTAGCCTCGATCGTTTTGAAACTACATTGATCTTCAAAATCATCTCTTGCTTCAGCTCAATACGGGAAAACCGTATGTTGGGTTGTGAAGGACGCTTGATCCGGCGACGAATCATTCGATCCTGAAATCGCTTCCGTCCCTGGTGGATCATTACCATCGGGGACGGCGGCGGGACTACGTCAATTTATCAGGAGGACCGGGCCTTTGGGCTTGGTCCTTTTCTTGTCTCAGGAATTGAGCTGGATGGCCCTCCCCAGGTTGGACTGGGAGGGAACCAAGACATGGCCCTATATACGCCCCGTCCTGAGCCGTTTGGGCCTCGCCCCATAGTTTACCTCCCCCGTGACCGAAAGCCCCGGAAATTTGACCCTGGGCCAATGCCTGTTTTGGCCCCTAAAAAATCGGGCAGTCCATGCGTAACTACCCAAAAGCATAAACAAGTTCGATACATTTTGAAGTATCTATCCACAAATAGAGAAATTATCAATCAAACCAAACAAAGGAGCTTGTATGAGCAAGAAGAACGATAACGTATCTGCTGATGTTCAAGAAGTCCATGAAAAGAAGAAGATCGAATCGAAGTACAATCCTTCGATGATTCGCGAGTGTATTTTCAATGGAATGGATGCCTCAGAAATACTGGTCAAGATGGATATAAAACATCGCCAGACTCTGAAGCAATACGTTTTGAAGCTCATGAGCGATGACAAGACCTACTACGAAGTCAAGGGGCTTTACCTCAAGAATTCGCGTAGGCCGAAGGTGAACAACAAGATGGAACTCAAAATCTATCTGAAAAGCCTTGACCTTCAAGGCATGGTCATCAGCGACGGCGACGAATTTTCCGTCTTGGTCGAAGATCAGAAGATCATTTTGACCAAGGTCTAGCACGTTTGGCCTTTAGCATAGTCATATCGCAAGATGTGACTATTTTTACTTTCTTTGCGCAAGTAGCATTTAAATTGAGTAACTTCATACAGAAATACCTCTTATAGCGAATGTACGTTTTGCCATAGAAACGTACATTGGAGGCTTTAATATGGACTTCTGCAAGAAATCGAAGGAGTTACCACAACTGGCTTTGAAGCTCAATGGAGCATGGGCGGTTTGAATGTTCGATTCCAGCCTGACTGGAAGAGAAACAAGCATTGGAGGCAAAGATGAAGGTTGAACCCATCATCGACGTAAAAAGCATCAAAAGCATCAAGAAGATCCTTTCTGACAATCCACGCGACAAACTGCTTTTCATCATGGGCATCAATTCTGGACTTCGAGTCCAAGACTTGCTTGCTCTCAAAGTAGGCGACGTTAAGGACGTGAAAGTCGGCGACCGTGTGATCTTGCGCGAAAAGAAGACTGGCAAAGAAAACGTCTTCATCATGAACAAGGAAATCAAACTTGCTCTCGATGACCACCTAAGCCAGTTCGAATCCGGGGACGACCATTTTCTGTTCAAGAGTCGTAAAGGCCGCAACTATCCTTTAACGACCTTCGCCGTCACCAAGTACGTCAAGCGATGGGCAGAAGCAGTCAACCTCAAGGGGAACTATGGTGCTCATACGTTGCGTAAAACGTGGTGCTATCACCAGCGGAAGACCTTCGGCGTGTCCTGGGAGGTCCTGGCCAAACGGCTGAACCACTCGAGCCCGTCGATCACGCGCCGGTATCTGGGCATCCAGGAAGAGGAGGTAGAGGAGATTCTGTTGAACGTAATCTAACCTCAGCCGACGGGGCCGCCCCCGTCTTTTTTGAGCCCTTCGAAAATGCATTTTGTCTGCGCGGCGGTGGTCAAGTCGAAAGACCGTGCTTTTCCCAGTGCAAGGGAAGCTCATCGCCCTGTGTAAGACCTCATTGCTCGAACCATATGATTTTGATGCCATCTATTTTATTTCAAACACTTTTTAGGTCACGATGGCACCTAAACCAAATCGCACGGATGAGGCAGCCCAGGCATGAACGAAAGCATCGGTCCATTTTATAACTGCAAGGAAGCAGCCGACTTTTGCGGCTACTCCCATTCCTACTTCGAGAAGATCGTCAACCGCTTCAAAATCAGGCGGTACGGCCCCAGCAAGAACCGGTTTGCCCGAGCCGACCTTGAGGCGTTTATGGCGAACCCTGAACTCTACGCAACCGGAGCCTCCCGCAAGACCCGGAAGCCCATCACTTTGGAGGTATAGATGTCGGTCCACAAGCGTTCAAACAACGGCACGTATTTCGTGTCATACCGAGATGCCGACGGCAAGCAGCGCACCAAGACCTTCGGCACTGGCCGCGAAGGAAAGCGTCAGGCCAACAAATTCGACGAGGAAATCAAGGCCCGCAAGAAGGTCGAAGCCCCTTTGCCTGTCCTCGTGCCCGGCGCAAAGGTTTACCTCGACCAGCTGGCCCAGGCATACATCAACGCCAAGAAGTCCGAAGGACGGTCAGTCCGGTGGCTCCAGGAGCTCGCCACCCTGCTGAAGAAGCATTTCATCCCCGTGTTCGCCCAACGTCCGGTCGATGAAATTCGCTTCGAGGAAGTCATCGAGATCATCCGTAAAGAATATGCCGACCGTAGCCAGACGACGCGGTCGCGCTATCTGTCCTACCTCAAAATGGTCTTCCAGTATGGGGTGGACTACGAACTGACCCTTAAGAACCCGCTGAAACGCTGGAAGAAACCGAAGGAACGGCCCCGCGATACGAAGCTGACTGTCACTGACCTCATGACCATCAAGGACGTGGCCCGGCCCCATCTCGCCTGGGCCATCGAGGTGGCTTGGAACCTTGGCGTCCGTACCGGCGAGTCCGAGTTGTTGGCCCTGACCTGGAACGACATCGACTGGGAGGGCAGCAGCATCAAGGTCTACGCGACCAAGACGAAGACCACCCGCATCATCCCGATAGCGCCCGAGTTCATGGAACGGCTCAAGGGCGTTCGGGAAAAGGCCCAGTGCGAGCACGTCATCGAGTACCAGGGCAAGCCGATGCGGAAGTTTCGACGCTCGCTGAAGACGGCGGTAGAAAAAGCCGGCATCACCTATCCGGTGATCATGTACGACATTCGGCACCTCTTCGCCACGGTCCTCCTGCGGGAAGGCGGCGATGTCGCGGCCGTGAGCAAGCTCATGGGCCATGCCAGCGTCAAAATGACTGTCGACCAGTACTACCACCTGCTTGGTGATGAGAAGCGGCGGACCATTGCGAAGTTGCCGAGCTTGACCCGGCCGGAGGACGCCCCGCACCCTCAAGCGGCTCCCTCCGAACCTCAACCCCCGGCCTCTACCCCGGCATAGCCGGGATCGAGCAATATGGAGGACCAGAACGTGCGAAGTCCCTGGATCATGGCAACTCCACAACTACACTGCGAGATCGTGGAAGACTTTGACTACAAGCGCATATCAGGCTTGAATCTGCGTACTTTCATCAAGGATTTAATCCAAAGAAGTACGTGTCCAAGCTAGAAAACTAAGGATATTCTCCTAAGTTAAAGCCATCGGATGTGAAGTTCTGAGACCATATTTGACACGAGGGGGGGGGCCGAAAGGCCTCCCCTTTTTTTGGTCTGCGTCCTACCCGAAAAGTTCGATAAGCTTCTGCCGCCGAAACTCGAAGATATGCTCCAGCCTTTTCGCGACGACCAGTTTGTGGACGACAAGTCCGAGGACGCCGTAACTCATGGCATAATGGACGATATCGGTCATCTCGACGCCCTCGTCCATCTCTCGAAAATGGTGCTGGTGGTGCCAGAGCCGGTATGGGCCAAAACGTTGCTCATCCACGAAGTAGTTCGGTGCGGCGACATGGGTGATCTCCGTCACCCAGGCCATGGGCAAGCCGGCAAGCGCCTTGATCCGGTATTCGATGATGAGGCCGGGGTACATGCACGGCGGCACTTCTGAGCGAACATCGAAGCAGAGCCAGTCCGGGGTGATCGCGCCCAGGTTTCGCGGATCGCAGAAAAAGGTCCACGCCTCGGCAAGCGGTATCGGCAGCACTTGGACTTGTTTGATCTGGAAAGTTCGCACCGCCATCTCCTTGATTTTGCCTTTTTCTGCCCAGCGGCGAGCAAATACCGCCTGTCCGGCCGTCGGCTTTATCGCCTAATATAAGGCTGATCGGCAATTTAGGGTTGTTGTGGCCGCCACATGCGGCATCCGGTGCCAGGTACCAGCCGCATGTCGCGAGGACGACGTCGTGGCTTTCGACAAAAGCTATGCATAATCGTAAAAATAGCAGGGGCTACTTGCATCAGAGCCGTTGGCTGCGTATAGAAAAACAAAAAGTCCTTCACGGAGAGCATATGACAGCGACAGACGACCTACGAGCGGAACATGAAGGCATTCTTCGCATGCTGGGCGTCATGCGGGCAATCTCCACGCACATCGAAGCAGGTGGAACCGTTCCCGCCGCCGAGCTCACGGGCATCCTCGATTTTCTCAAAATTTTTGCCGACAAATGCCACCACGGCAAGGAGGAAGACATCCTCTTCCCTGCGTTGGAGGCTGCGGGCATGCCGCGTGAAGGCGGTCCCATCGGGGTCATGCTTCACGAACATACGCTCGGGCGTGGACTTATTCGCGAAATGGACGCCGCCCTGGCAAGCAGCGCTGGCCCCCGATCCTTCGTCGCCCCGGCCTTGGCCTACATCGAATTGCTAACCCAGCACATCGCTAAAGAAAATACGGTCTTGTTTCCCATGGCCGAACGTCTGCTGGGCACGCCCGCCCTGACGACGATGCACGAGGCTTTCGAGCGCTTGGAAGAGGAACGCATCGGACCGGGCAGGCACGAGGCCTTTCACCGGCTCCTGGATGACTTGGCCGCTGAATATCTGCCAGAATGAACCATGAAGGCAGCCCCCGAAAAGGAGAGACAGGCATGAGTTTCAAGGTCACCGACACCGTTACCTGGGTGGGCAAACGCGACTGGGAGTTGCGACGCTTCCACGGCGAGGAATACTCCACGCATCGCGGCTCCACCTACAACGCCTATCTCGTGCAGGACGAGAAGACGGCCTTGGTGGAAACGGTCTGGGCTCCATTCGCAGGCGAGTTCATCGACCAGCTCAAAACCGTCGTTGACCTCAACCGTATCGACTACGTTATCGCCAACCATGCCGAAAGCGACCACAGCGGAGGATTGCCGGAGCTCATGCGGCTCATTCCGAATGTGCCCGTTTTCTGCACGGCCAACGGTGTCAAATCCCTGAGAGGCCACTACCACCAGGATTGGAACTTCCAGGTGGTCAAAACCGGTCAACGCCTCAGCTTGGGAAGTCGAGAACTGCTCTTTATCGAGGCTCCTATGCTCCACTGGCCGGACACCATGTTCTGCTATTTGACAGGTGACGAGATTCTCTTCAGCAACGACGCTTTTGGTCACCATTTAGCTTCCGAAGGCATGTACAACGACCTCGTCGATCCTTGCATGCTCATGGAAGAGTGCATCAAATACTACGCCAACATCCTCACACCCTTCAGCGCACTGGTCAAACGCAAGATCGAGGAGTTCGCCGGACTTGGCCTTCCACTCAAGATAATCTGCCCAAGTCATGGCACCATCTGGCGTGACAATCCCATGCAGATCGTAACCAAGTATTTGGAATGGGCCGGGGATTACCAGGAACATCAAGCCGTTATCGTCTACGACACCATGTGGAACGGGACGCGGCGCATGGCGGAAGCCATTGCCGCAGGCGTGCACGAAGCCGACCCGACCCTAGTGGTGAAACTTTTCAATGCCGCCAAAGCCGATAAAAACGATATCGTGACGGAGGTATTCCGTTCCAAAGCCTTGCTCGTGGGCTCCCCGACCATCAATCGGGGGTATCTGTCGTCCCTGGGCGGGTTCCTGGAGATGGTGCGCGGCCTGGGCTTCAAGAAGAAGAAAGCGGCGGCTTTCGGGGCCTATGGCTGGAGCGGTGAGTCCGTCAAACTTCTCACGGCGCAACTGAAGGAATGCGGATTCGAAGTTGTCTCCGACGGCATTCGTGCCCTTTGGAATCCGGATGACGACGCGCTCGGGCAGTGCCGGGACTTTGGTCGCGTATTCGGCCAGGGCATTGCGGGCTGACGGCAACCTCCCAGGCCCTGGTCCGGGAAATCGACGGCATCGACTTCGGGCGGCTCGCCGAAAAGACGGTCGCCAAGTGCATCACCGCGTTGCCGAATTCCGACGGCACCGAGAAGGCCATGGCCTTCGATTCAAGTTCGCCATCGCCCGGTTCATCCGGGACCATGCCTACATCACCGACTGGAACCTACTTTGACGGACTGAGTGCGCATTAGACACGAGGGGGGGGGCCGAAAGGCCTCCCCCTTATTTTTGGTTTGCAACCTCGGGTTTGAACCAAATGTGGCTGAAAACCATAAAGATGGCACTGCCGGCCATGACCTGTAGTGGATAGACGAGTAGGACTTCTTGCGGCAAGATTGTTGGCAGAAGCGCCAGGGCCATGGCTGGCGGTGAGGCTAGGTGTAGCACCTTGGAAATGGCCAAAGCGCAGGCCAGGGACAGGCCGGCCCCTAGCCACATAGGCCCGGAGAAGGCGCGGGTGACCAGAGCGATGCAAGCCGCGCCGGCCAGGGCACAGCACGTGAACAGAAGAAGTAGGCGCGGCATTGACTTTTGCCGCAAGGCGCTCCCCGGGTGAGTCATCTCGATGAAGGCAACGATGAGCGGTGGGGCTATCATGAAAAGGCCACCCCAAGTGGTAGCGAACAAGGCCACGACCAGGATGAAGAACAGAAGCTTACCGTAATGCCGGCAGGACCAAGCAAGCGATGAAGGCGCGCCCTGACCATGTGGCAGGCAGGAAGGTTCAGGCGGATCACCCTGAAAGTGGGCCTGGGTCACCAGGGCGATGACCCCGGTCATGAGGCACACGGCGGCCGGGTAGGCCCAACTGTGGATGCCAGTGATGATGGGAAGGATGGCCGCCGAAAACGACGGGGACATAGCAGAGCGTGCAAGCTTCAACTGGAGAAGGACAAAAACGAAGGCCAAACCGGTCAGCGCCACCAGGGACAGAGGCAGGAGGCGCATGAGCACAACGCCGGTCAGAGCACCCAAGGTTGGAGAAAACCATATGGTCCAGACCGGCCCCGGCCAGGGGCGCTCTTCCATGACCCAGGCCCCGAAGGCCAATGCCGCGATCTCCGGGAAAATGATTTCCTGGACGCCGAAGTATTCTGCCGTCGCCACCATACCGACCACCAGCAGCATGGCGAGCGCTCCCTTTTTTATATACATATCGGCCACCCTGCATCAGGACGCCCTTGACCGCAAGTCCACCTCTGCGCCGAATCGCGTGCCCACTGAAAACCAGAAGTTGCGCCAGCTGAGGCTAGAGGCAGTGGGGAACTATCGCGCGTAACACACCATACGGCAAACCCAGCGCTGACATCGGCTAGGGTCAAGAGTGACGCCGCCGTGATGGTGAGCCCGCTCGCCAAACATCGCCGATGAGGTCCTCGCGGAAGGGGATGAAGAGCCGGACGCGGCCTTGCCCGATCTCGGCCACGCGGATACCGAGCACTTTCTGAAACAGAAGGCCATTTTCGATCAGATCAGCGAGCGCACTTATTCAAGGAGCCAGCCAGCTTCCCCGTGTTTGATGAAATACCCTTTGTCCACCCCGTCTAACAGTTGAAAGCTCTTCGGCGTTACGCGCACAATGCCGATATCGGAGCGGTCGAGCAACTCAGCCAAGTGTGACCTATGGCCCAGGAACGCTGCACAAATCCTCACTCGCTCGATGCGGGCTGTGATGAATTCGGCCGTTCCGTGGATACTCAGAGCCGTGACCCTCCTCGGGTCGGTGTGACGGCAACGGTTGTCGATAAGCAGCGCGACTTTCGGGTTTTCGAGCATGAGCTTCGCCTTATAAGACCCCGTGGACATGGCCAGATAGACCGTCAGTCCGTCCGAACCGGGCAGATAAGACATAAGCGAGGTCCAGGGGCCATCTGGAGTCATGGAGCTCAGCACCGCGAAATCCATCTCCCCAATAAATGCCGATATGCGCCTGAGAATCTCCATCCGTTTTTCCTTGCCATGATGATTATGGTTACGATCACCCCAATACTAGCCCGATCCTGGGCAGCGGAGCAACCGCCGTCCCGCAGCAGGGATGAACCGCCCCCCTGACTTTCATGAATGGGATCAGCCCGATGACGCCAAAAAGGGTCAGGCCCCTACACCTACTGAGCTAAAATCTAGTTATCTTAGGGCAATATCTTCCTCAACATAGCGGGCAATGGCTTCCAGCAACGCAACCCGGGTGTAGGCGTTTTCTCTGCCGGCGCTCTCCTGTCTGATCCAATAGAGTACAGGATTTTATACTAGACTGAGGGATGTGAAGACACAGACGGAAAGACCATGGCGGGCATAACCGGAGAGCCGGGCCAAAGGAGGGAGCTGAGCACCAATAGGATTTTTTAACGAAAATTTAGCTGGTTACGTCAGTCTTACAAGCCCATCCTCAGAGAAACCTTTCCACGAATCGTACAAGATCTTGTACCCATACTTGAAGGAGCGCCAACGTGGAGCAAAAATTTGTACCCGGTCCTACTTCGCCGGTTGTGTAGCAGAGGTGAGTATCGCGGGATCGTCCAGCAGAATGATCTCAACGAAAGGGGGTGGGCAGAAAAGGCCTATTCCCCTTTGTGGCGGTCAGGGTGCCGATAGTGGCGACATCCTCTTGCCCGCGTGGTCGGTTGCAGCTATCATCACAGAATCAGGGGGATGTATGAACAAGAGCGAACTTATCAAGGTTTTTGGTGAACGGTTCAACACGCCTGACAACGAGGCGGCCGACTTCGTAAACGTCTTCTTCGAGAAAATCAGGCAGGCGCTCATCGAGGGCGACCGGGTGGAGATTCGCGGGTTCGGCTCATTCGCTATGAAGGATTACGAGGGCTATACGGGCAGGAACCCCAAGAGCGGTGAAGCGGTCACAGTGGAGCCAAAGAGGTTGCCGTTCTTCAAGGCGGGCAGGAGGCTGAAGGCGCTCCTCAACGAATGACGCGCTTATCCTCGCTCCACGTTGACGTACTCCAGCACTAGGTTCAACATTTCGTGGAAGGACTGAATGCCCTGGCCACGCTCCTGGAATTCTCGTACCTCATCCTTGAGGCCGGTTTTGCGTAGCCAACTATAGGCCCATGGGATCACCGCCGTGGCGAAAAGTGATAGTGGGCTTGGTCATAGCTCGACCCTAGCGGAATTTTCTGCGGATGATAACCCCCAGGCCGATCAGCATGACGATTCCCTGGCACATGCAGGCGCAAGCTCGCCGGATCACCGAAACTTGGTCTTGTCGAACAGCCCACGTTTGGATGTCTCCAAGCCCTTGTGTTGGTCAAAGCGGAAGTCCCCGTGAACGCTGCCGGGCTGATGTTTGGCCTTCCAGACGAGCAGACCGGCCAGGGCTAAGCCGACAAGCACGGCGACGCCGATAATGACCCACTCCATGAGCTACTCCACCTTCCCAAACATCGCTTCGACCAATTTTTCGGCGTCGACATCCCGGTGGCAGTGGTCCACGAACCCATCTGGTAGGCTGGTGAGGAGTTCCTCGAATTTCTGGCGTGGCATATTGGCCGCGACCCACGGCCTTTTCGTTTCGTACTGCCGGCGGGAGACTTTCAGGATCGCCCAGGGCTTTTCGTTCTTCAGGCGCTGAAACATTGCGACGGGGTAGCATTAACGCTGGTTGCCCTCAAGCGTCATCTCGACGGCTATATAGGCACTCTATAGCCGTGTAGAGTCGCTCCTGATTCCGATGCACCCCAAATTCAGATAGTTACCCTGTCCACCTCCGCCCTTGGCACCTTGACGAGTGGAAAACTATACGATGCCTCGTGGGTACTCTATCTGGCAACGAGCGACTCCAAGGCGATAGATTCTGTTCGCAAGTTCAACCCCGATGTTTCGTGCCCCCCGATCATTCTCGGCGAAAAGGTCATCGTCGGTTTCCGTCCTAAGGCGAGAACGTGCTGTTTTTCTTTACAAACTGTCGGGGGAGCTTTCAGACGAGTTCCCGGTCGATCAATTCCTTCTTGAGATAAGCGTAATAGATCGGGGCGACCACCAGTCCAGCCAGCCCGAATGCGGACTCCATAACCAGCATGGCCAGCAGCATCTCCCAGGTCCGGGCATGGATTTGGCCGCCGACGATCCTGGCATTGAGGAAATACTCGAGTTTGTGGATGATTACGAGAAAAGCCAAGGACCAGACAGCAATAGTAAACGAGACGCTGAGGCTCACGACAACGATGATGCTGTTTGAGACAAGATTGCCAACGACCGGGAGCAACCCAACCAAGAAGGTGATGACCACCAGGGTCTTTGCCAATGGTAAATGGTACCCCAGGGTGGGCAGGACCACGAGCAGGTAGATGAACGTCAGCGCAGTATTGACGGCGGATATCCTCACCTGGGCGAAGACGACGGCCCGAAACGCAGCAGAGACGCGGCGTACGCGCTCCAGAAGAGCTGCAGCCAGTGGACGGTGCTCCTCCTCCGAGGATTCGCCAATCAAAGCGACCACGGCCCCAAGCACTAGGCCAATCAGGACATGTGCCAGAAGCTGCGCTATGCCCTTGCCAGCCTCCTGCATGGCTGTCGCTCGTTCTCGCAGGATCGTCACCACTTCCTTGCCAATATCCTCAGTGTTATCAGGCAAGACAGCAACCATCCAATCGGGCAATCTGACGCGCAGACTCTCCAGGACTTCTGCCATTTTCTGAAGCAAGGTCGGGATGCTGGTGGTTTCGCTGTGAAAAAGGACTATAATTTTCCAGGCAAGCAAGGCCAGGACGGCGACGATAAGGATGGCCAAGCCGCCCACCACAACCTGTTTAGCGCGCCTATGTCCGATCCTGGTAACGCGTAACGACGGGGCGACCAGTTGTACCAGCTCAAAGACCAGCAGGCCGGACATCATAGCGGAGACCAGATGGAGCGGGAAAACCAGCAGCAGGCCCAAGCCGGCGAGGCTCCAGGCAACCACATCATATACTGAAACTTTCTGACGAAGTGGATGCATGCTGACTCCTTGGATACTCGGATCAAGGTGATGCTGCTCTTTTACCCTGTGCTCCCCCTTAAGAGAGCCGGCAATTCTGTCACTGGCTGCGTCGAATATTGTAGACGCCACGCCCTTCGGCCACATGTTCGTCCGGGCTACCATCCGACCACAGCACCACCTGGGCGTTGCCGACCCGATTACCGAGCAGGCGCACGGTCGCCTCGGCGTAGAGGTCATGGGCCGTCGCCGGCCGCAAATAATCTACCCGCAGATCGATGGTGGCAATACGGTCATTAAGGCGGCAGCGAGTCCAGACGGCAAACCCGGCGCAGACGTCGGCCAGGGTGGAAATGACGCCGCCGTGGATGGCGGGCCGCCTTGCGTCGCCGATGAGATCCTCGCGAAAAGGAATAAAGAGCCGGACGCGGCCCTCCGCAATCGAGGCAACGCGAATGCCGAGCATTTTCTGGAACGGCAGGCCATTTTCGATCAGATCAGCAAGCACCTTGAAGTCCATGTTCTCCTCGCAATAGCGAACACGCTGAATTTCCAGGAGTATTCTCCGACCCCTTGATTTTAGGGAAAACGGGGCAGACCTTCAACCTACCAACTGAAGCCACTGGTCGCATGAGCGGATTTAACAACACCCCTACGGCGCACCCGCATCGTCATTTTCTGGCAAGATCTTCCTCGACATACCGGGCAATGGCTTCCAGCAACGCAGCCCGGGGATAGGCGTTTTTATTGATGATGGTGCGCAGCAGACCCCGCTGGGTGAAGGGCATGGCCACGGCTAGGTGGTCGGCGTTGGGGTAACCAAGCAGGGTGGCACCGGGGAAAATGGCATCAGAGGCAATGACCAGACCATCGTTGAGGGGATCGGTCTTGGCCAGGATGTCGTAGAATGGCTTAAGTAACAGGGATATATCCTCGCGAGTGGCGAAGGCGGGCAAGGAATAAAAACGTATCGTGACGGGCAGTGGGTGTTCGGCCAGAAAGCTCAACCGAACGGGTCTGCGCAAGCTGTCGAATGCCTCCGTGCCTTCACCCGGAGGACACGAGGATAGGGGCATGGATTCGGCGAGGCGGAACAAACCGTCGCTGAACGTGTCGGCCAAGGGGGAGCCATTTATTGCGCCTGCCACGCTGACTACGGCCACAGTGCGAGGGATGATTTCAGGGAAATAGGTCAAGGCCTCCAGAACATCCACGGCACCTTTGGAGTGGGTCACGAAGACAAGTTTGTCCTCCTTGGGCAGGACAGCTACGGAATCACGGATGATGGCCGCATTGTGTTTGCTGCTTAACCGCCCGCCAGTACTTACCAAGGTGGTGGAATAGCCCCGAAGCTCGACATTAGCCCGTGCGTCCTCGAAGAGCAGCGAGCTTTGAGAAACACATTGAGCCAATACCCCCGGCACGAGCACCAAACGCAAGCCAGCAGATGAAGGGGCCAGCGATACGCTCTTACCCGAAGGAGGCGCTTCACCGCCCAAATGCCAAAGGATATTGTCATCGTCGGTGGGGCGATTATCGGGCAGGCCAGCTCCATGGTCGGCCATAATGGCGTTCATTATTTCCCGGAAACGGGCGCGGTCATCACGGATGCCGGCCTTGTCGACGAGGCTGAGAATCGCCGGCGGTGAAGCATGGGCCACTACGGGGATCAAAGGCTTTGCACAGGCGGACAGGTGAACGGCTAACAGCAATACGGCGCAGAGAAGGAACCGCCAGCGAGGGGGAGCAGAGAAATCTCTCATCATAACAGATATCTCCATGCTATTGCGATGTTCTCGGCACTTTGCCCGCATCACCGATCCTGTTTCCCGCTGAAATATCCACTTCTCCGAGGATAACATCGGAAGTCACTCATCATACTGATTTCCCAGACAAATCTTACCGACCCCCTGTTTTTGGGGATAAGGGGTCGGGCCGGTGATCCATGCCCTTGGAATCCCTGGCCAAAAGGTTATCCAGGCAGGTTATCCAACAGAAAAAGGGGCCAGACCTTTCGATCTAACCCCTTGAAATCACTGGTCGGGATGAGAGGATTTGAACCTCCGACCCCCTGAACCCCATTCAGGTGCGCTCCCAGACTGCGCTACATCCCGACGCGAGGAGCGGAAACTAGAACCCAAACGCGGTTTTGTCAACACCAATTCCGGCCCGTTCGCCATTTCATGAAAATAATCTGGTGCGTTGCCTCATACACGGCCCCCTGCTAGGATCGGGTCGCCCCAAAAAGGACGCTCCAATGACCGACGCCCCCATTCTCGTCACCGGCGCGACCGGCTATGTCGGCGGCCGGCTAGTCCCGGCCCTGCTCGCCGCCGGCTATCGCGTGCGCGCCGTGGCCCGGTCGCTCGACAAACTCGCCTGCCGCCCCTTTGCCAGCCATCCCAACATCGAACTGGCCCAGGCCGACAGCCTTGATCTGCCGGCCATGCGTGCCGCCGCCGCCGGCTGCAGCGCCGCCTACTACCTTGTCCATTCCATGCACCCGGGAAACCGCGATTTCGCCGCCACCGACCGCGAAGCCGCCATGGTCATGGCCCGGGCCGCCGACGACGCCGGACTCGCCCGCATCCTCTATCTCGGCGGCCTTGGCCGCGACGACGATGCCGCCCTGAGCCATCATCTCAAGTCGCGCCACGAAGTCGGCAAAATCCTGCGCTATGGCCGCGTGCCGGTCACCGAACTGCGCGCCGCCATGATTCTCGGCTCGGGCAGCGCCTCGTTTGAGATCATGCGCTACCTCGTGGACCGCCTGCCGGCCATGATCGCCCCGCGCTGGGTGCAAAACCGTTGCCAGCCCATCGCCATCTCCGACGTCGTCGGCTATCTCGTCGGTTGCCTGGCCGAACCCCGCACCACCGGCCAAATCCTGGATATCGGCGGCCCGGACGTGCTGCCCTACGGCGACATTTTCGCCATCTACGCCGAGGAAGCCGGACTGCCCCGACGCCGGATCATCCCGGTGCCGGTCCTGACCCCGCGCCTTTCGACCTACTGGCTCCAGCTCGTCACCCCGCTGCCCCGCTCGTTGATCGTCCCGCTGGTCGAGGGCCTTCGAAACGAGGTCATCTGCCACGACAACCGCATCCTCGAGCTTGTGCCGCGAGCGCGCCTCACTACCCGGGAGGCCGTGCGTCTGGCCCTGGACAAGGTCCGCCAGCACGCCGTCGAGACCACATGTACCGACGCCGGCGACGCTGCCCCGCCGGAATGGGCCGGCTGCGGCGATGCGCCCTATGCCGGCGGCGCCCTCTACGAATGCGGCTACCGGGCCACGATCGGGGCCGACACGACCCGGACCTGGGAGGCGCTGACCCGCATCGGCGGTGACACGGGCTGGTATTACGGCAACGTCCTGTGGCGGATTCGAGGCCTTTTGGACCAGTTGGCAGGCGGGGTCGGTCTTGGCCGGGTGACCATCCGGCGCGGGACGCTCCGGGTGGGCGATCCGCTCGATTTCTGGCGGGTGGCGGCCCTGGACGAGGGCAAGCGGCTGGTGCTCCTGGCCGAGATGCGCACCCCGGGTGATGCCCTGCTCGAATTTCGACTGGCCCCGGCCGGAAGCGACGCCACCGAGATTGTGGTCCACTCGAAGTTTCTGCCCCGGGGACTGGCCGGACTGGTGTATTGGTATGCCCTGCTCATCCCGCACAACCTGGTGTTCGCCGGGTTGCTGCGCGGCCTGGCCAAGGCCATGGGCGCGCCCCTTGTGTCGCCGCCTGTGCGTTTCACCCCCCACCGGCCGGCAGCCTGCTCCCTGCCCCGTTCCCGGTAACGAAGCGACATGGAACCACTGTGTATCCGGCCGGCCACTGGGCAGGACGCTTCGGCCCTGGCCCGGGTGTTTGCCGCCGCCATCGAAGACAAGGCCCGGGAGGCCTACGGTCCCAGGGAACGCGCCGCCTGGGTGGCCCGGGGAACAAAGGAGCGGTTTGCCGCCATGCTGGCCGATACGCGCAACACCATCCTGGCCGCCCTGTGCGGCGGGACGATCTGCGGCATGGTCTCGCTGACCGGTTTCGAGGTCAGTCTGCTCTATGCCGCGCCCACAGCTCCGTCCGGGACCGGCGCGACATTGCTTGCCGCCATCGAGGCCCTGGCCCGGGAGCGCGGGATCGCAGGGCTTCAACTGTGCGCCTCACGAAACGCCCTGTCGTTTTATCTGCGCCACGGCTACGGCATTGTCTCGGCCGCCCGCCGACCCCTGGCCGACGGCATCGCCCTGTCCGTGTGCCTCATGGCCAAGACGCTGGAGGCCTGACGCCTGAGGTCGGCCCCGCATTCCCGGACCGCTCCCGGCGCGGTGGCCCCATGCAGGAACTCCCCGGGAGGACTCTGCCTCCGTTGTCGCCAACCGCAGGGTCGGCCCCCCCCAAAAAAACAAAACGGGCCGCCGCTTCCCAGGGAAGCAGCGGCCCATTGTCTTTTTCAAACCGCCTGACGGCAGCGTCGGCTACCGGATGGGCCGGAAATCCGGCGTGCGCTCCACCGGGACCATGCCGGCGGCCTCGATGGCGTGGCGCAGGGCGGCCAGCGTCAGGCCCTTGGGACTGGCGGCTCCGGCGTCATGGCCGATGCGCTCCTCGATGATGGTGCCGTCGAAATCGTCCGCCCCGGCCCACAAGGCCATTTGCGCCGTCTTGATGCCGAGCATGACCCAATAGGCCTTCAAATGCGGGATGTTGTCCAGGAACAGCCGGGACAGGGCCATCACCCGCAGCACGGTCACCCCATCCGGGCCTTTGGCTCCGAGCGCGTTGTTGCCCGGCTGGTAGGCCAGCGGAATAAAGCAGGTAAAGCCGCCGGTCAGGTCCTGCAAATCGCGCAGGGCCGAGAGATGGGCCACCCGGTCCGACCAGCTCTCGATATGGCCAAAAAGCATGGTGGCATTGGTGGGCAGCCCCATGCCGTGGGCCGTGGCGTGGATCTGCAACCAGCGTTCGCCGGAAATTTTTTCCGGGCACAGCTTCTCGCGCAGGCTCGGCGAGAACACCTCGGCCCCGCCGCCCGGCAGCATCATCAGCCCCGCAGCCTTGAGCGCCGAAAGGATCTCAAACTCCGAGACCCCGCGCGTATCGGCCAGATGGGCCACTTCCACGGCGGTAAAGGCCTTGATGCCGGCGTCTGGGCACTGGGCGGCAATGCCGCGCAGCATGTCGAGATAATATTCCAGCGGCAACTCGGGGTTAAGCCCGCCAACCACGTGGATCTCGCGGATGGGGGCGTCGCCGTGGGCCGCCAGTTCGGCCACGATGTCGGCCACCGACAGGGTGCGCGCCCCGGCTGCGCCCTTGGTCTTGCTAAAGGCGCAAAACCGGCAGGCATTGACGCAGACATTGGTGAAGTTAATATGGACGTTATGGACGTAGTAGGCATCCTTGCCATGCCGGGCCAGACGCACGTCCATGGCTGCCGCGCACAGATCGTGCAGGGGTGCGGCCAGGGCCAGGATGAGGGCCTCGTCGGGGGTGATGCGGCTGCCGGTCCGGGCCTTGGCCAAAATGGCGGCGATATCGTCGCCTTGGGTGGGTGTCGTTGCGTTCATGGCTATCGCACGGTAGAATTTTTCGGGGCGAAAAGCCCTCTACCCCTTTTCCGTTTCGTCCGCCAGGGCGGGGCGGGCGCGGAGGCTCCTCATGTCGCGATATTTTTGCCGGTTGTTGCTGACCGTTCTGGCCGGGTTGGCCTGGGTCCTGGCCGGGACCGCCCTGCCGGCCCGGGCCGCTGACGACTCCGGCCAGACCCTGTCCCGTTTTTTCCAGAGCAAGACCAAGGACCTGCCGGCCGCGCCCATCGATTTCCAGATCAATGCCGGCTACGCCATGCTGCGCACCGGCAATCCCGAAAGCACGGGCCGCTACGCCATGACCTCCATCAATCTGGTCAAGGTGGCCCCGGACATTTACCGGGTGGACATGGCCCTGGAAAAACCGCTGGCCCGGGACATCCCCACCTATGAGCCGCCGTTCTTCTTTACCGAAAACCGCACCTATTATTTCTGGTACCAAAACGGCACGGAAATCCTCTTCAAGGTCGGGAGCAAACGCGTGCCCGTGAAACTCGGGCGCAAGGACGTCACCCGGGTGGACATCCACCCGCCCGACACCTACACCGTCAACCGCCAGTCCATGCTGCAAAACATTTCCTTTGAAGACGGGGCCACCACCATCCACCTGCAACTCAAATTCAACTGAGAAGGGACCGCCATGGGCATTGTCCACCCCGGAGCGCCGAAGCCGCTGCTTGAGGCCGTCAAAAAGACCGGAAAATTCCGGATATTCGTGGAGACCGGCACGGCCGCCGGGGATACCGCCCTGATGGCCGGGGACCTCTTTGACACGGTCATCACCATGGAGGCCGATCCTGCCCTGGCCGAGGCCGCCCATGAGCGCCTGTCCGGGCGCAAGGGCATTTTGCCGCTGGCCGGCGACAGCCGTGAACTGCTGCCGCAGTTGCTCCCCCGGCTGGCCGGGCCGGCGGTTTTTTGGCTCGACGCCCACTACTGCGGCGAGGCCAGCTTCGGGCGCGGCGACGAATGTCCGCTGCTGGCCGAAATCGCCGCCATCGTCACCTCGGACACGCCGCACGTCGTCTTGATCGACGACGCCCGGCTGTTGACCTCGCCGCCGCCGCCGCCCCACGACGCCAGCCACTGGCCGAGTCTGGACACGGTGCTGGCCGCCCTTGGCGCGGGAACCGACCGGGACGTGGTTCTCCACGAGGACGTGCTGATCGCCATTCCCCGGGCCTCGGCCTCGCTGTGGGAAACCCTCTTTCCCCACGGCCGCCCGGAAACCCTCGCCCCGTCCCATGGCTGACCCTTGTCTGCCTGATTGGGCCAAGCGCGTGCGGGCCGGGACCGCGCGCCTGGAAAAGAGTCCTGAGATGCTGGCGGCCCGGCGTTTTTTGCGGCCCGGAGCCGTGGTGTTCGACGTGGGCGCGCATATCGGCTGCTGGTCCGTGGCGGCCCTGGCCGGCCAACCGGACGCCGCCGCCCTCAATCTGCATCTCTTTGAACCGGCCCCGCAAGCCTATGGCGTCCTGGCCAAGACGGCCGCCGCCCATTTCCCCGCCGCCCGCCTGAACCCTCTGGCCCTTGGCGGCTACAGCGCCCGCCGGCGCTTTCATGTCTACCAGGACAGCCCCTCCTGGAGCGGCTTTTTCCGGCGTCGCGGCGAGGAGGCCCGGGGCAGCGTCGGCGCGCCAGAGCCCATCGAGGTGGCCTGCGCCACCCTGGACGCCTACTGCGCCGAGCACGGGATTCACCACATCGACTATCTCAAAATCGACGTGGAAGGAGCCGAGGCCGAGGTGCTGGCCGGGGCCGCCGGGTTGCTCGCGGCCGGGGCCGTGGACGCCCTGCAGTTTGAATACGGCGGCACCTTTGCCGATGCCGGCATGACCCTGGCCGGGGTTTTTGCCTTCCTGCGTTTTCGCGACTACGTGCTCATGGCCTGGCGCGACGGCCGGTTCGTGGCCATCGAATCCTGGGACGAACGCCTTGAAACCTACGGCCACGACAACTTTCTGGTCCTCCATCGCCGCCATCTCGGCTGGTTTCGCGGCGATGCCCCGGCCATGCTCGCTCTGCCGGCACTCCTGCCCCAAAACGGGGTGACGCCCCGGGGCGTCATCCACATCGGCGCGCATGAGGGTCGGGAACTGGCCCTGTACCGGAAGATGGGCGCGTCACCGGTCCTTTTTATCGAGGCCAACCCCGAGGTGGCCAACCGGCTGCGCCAGGCAGTGGCCGGCCAACCCGACGTCATCGTGGCCGAATATGCCGTCACCGACGGCAGCAGCGACGCGGTCACGCTCCATGTCGCCAGCATGGACCAGAGCAGCTCGGTCCTGCCCTTTGGCGAACACCTGACGCTCTATCCCGGCATTGTGGAGACCGGGACCATCACCGTGCCGGCCCTGTCCCTGGACGCCCTGCTCCACCGCCTGGGCCTCGACCCGGCGACGTTTAATCTGCTCAATATCGACATCCAGGGCGCGGAGCTGCCGGCTCTCTGCGGCGCGCTCGGGGTCCTGCCCCACATCGAAGCCATCAATACCGAGATCAATTTCCGGGAGCTTTACCGTGGCGGGACGTTTTTCCACGAATTGGCCGCCTTTCTGCACGACCAGGGTTTTGTCTGCGAGGCGTCGGTGTGCCCCTACGATCCGAGCTGGGGCGACGCCCTGTTCGTGCGCCGCCGCGAACTGCACCTGACCAGCCTTGGCCACAACGGCCGTTTTGCCAACCAGCTCTTCCAGTACGCCTTTGTAAAGCTCCAGGCCGCCCGCCACGGCCTGACCGCCTTTCTCCCGGCCTGGGTCGGCAATGTCCTTTTTGCAGCCAGCGATCCGCTGCCGCGCCGGGCTTTGCCCCTGCTGCGCCAGACCTCGCCGGTTGCGGCCGAAGACGCCGTGGCCGGGTCCGGCAAACCGCTGCAAAACGTCGATCTGTGGGGCTATTTCCAGTACCATTCCAGTTTCTACGCCCCGGACCGGGACGCCTTCCGGGCGCTTTTGGCTCCGGTTGCCGCCGTGGCCGCCCCCCTGGACGCGGCCCTGGCCCGGATCATGGCCGGAAAAAAGACCCTCGTTGCCCTGCATCTGCGGCGCGGCGACTACGGCTGCGGCCATTTTTTCGTGGCCCCGGGCCGGTGGTACCGCGACTGGCTGGCGACCATCTGGGACACGCTTGCGGCCCCGCTCCTCTACATCGCCAGCGACGATCCCGAGGCCGTGCTGCCCGAATTCGCCGACTACGCCCCGGCCTCCCGGGCCGATCTCGGCGATCTGCCGGGCCTGCCTCCAAGCGCCGATGAGGCCTATCCCGACTTCTACGTCCTGACGAAGGCCCAGGCCCTGGCCATCTCCAACAGCTCCTTTTCCTTTGCCGCCGCCATGCTCAACACTGTTGCCACGGTCTTTGTGCGCCCGCGCCTGAGCCAAAAAAAACTCATCCCCTTTGCCCCGTTTGACGCCCCGGTCATCTTTCGGGACGAAACCGCGGAGGCGTTCCCGGAGACGGGCGCATGAGACGGCCCCGCGTGACCTTTGGCGTCATTGTCCTCAACGGCGAGCCGTTTACCCGCTACTGCCTGCGAAGCCTCTATCCCTACGCCCACCAGATCATCGTGGCCGAAGGGGCTGTCGTCCGGGCCATGGGCCAGGCCCGGCCCGACGGCCATTCCCGGGACGGCTCCCTGGAGGCGCTTTATGCCTTCAAGGCCAAGGAGGACCCGGACAACAAGCTGACCATCGTGACCAGGGACGGCCCCTGGGAGGAAAAAGACGCCATGTTTGCAGCCGTGGCCGCGCGGACCACGGGCGACTACCTCTGGCAGGTGGACGTGGACGAGTTCTACCGCGACCGCGACATGGAGCTGGTGTTGGAACTGTTGGCCGACGATCCCGGCTGGACCGCGGCGGCGTTTCGCCAACGCAGTTTTTTTGCCGCGCCCCAGTTTGAAAACGGCAGCGCCTATCTGCTGGCCGGCGGCGACATCTTTCGCCGGGTGTTTCGCTTCGCCCCGGGCAGCCGCTACGCCAGCCACCGGCCGCCCACCGTCATCGACGCCCGGGGGCTCGACCAGTTCGCCGTCAATCCCCTGCCGGCCGAAACCCTTGAACGGCTGGACGTGCGCCTGTTCCATTATTCGCTGCTCTTTCCCGGGCAGGTACGCGACAAAACAGCCTACTACGCCACCTGGGACGTCCCCCACTGCAAGCGGCTCCCGGACTGGGTCGAGACCCACTACCTGGGCCTTGGCGATCCATTTAACCTCTTTACCGTGTGCGACCAGCCCGGCTGGATCGAACCGTACCACGGCGACCATCCGGCCCAGGCCCAGGCCCTGTGGGACGACGTCCTGGCCGGCCGCCTGGACGTCGCCCCCTACCCGGTCGACGGCCGGGCAACACTGGCCCGACTGGCCGCTCATCCCGACTACCGCCGCCGCATCCGCACCCTGACCGGCGAGCTGGCCCGCCGTGCCCCGGCCGAGCGCAACATGGGCCTGACCGACCCCTTTTTCGTCAAGCGCGTCCTGGGCCGGGTGGACGGGCTGCGGGTGACCCTGGTCAATCAGCTCGACACCTACGGCGGCGCGGCCCAGGTGGCTTTTTCCCTGGCCAAGGGGCTCAACGCCGGTTCCGATGACGCCACCTATCTGGTCTGGAAGAAAAAACGCCGCGACTACTGGATCGAGACCGTCCCGGCCTACGCCGACCACTCCCCCCCCAAGGGGAGGGACGAGGCGGCCAAGGCCGCCGGCCTGCCCGACTACGACCTGACCGGGGCCTTTGTCTGGCCCGAGCAACAGGCCATCGGCCGTTGCGACGTCGTCAACTGCCACAACCTGCACACCGGCTACGTCCATCCCTTTGCCGCCGCGCTCTGGAGCCTTGAAAAACCGCTGGTCTGGACGCTCCACGACATGCAGGCGCTCACCGGCAACTGCGCCCACGCCTTTGCCTGCGACAAATGGCGGACCGGCTGCGGCCACTGCCCGGATCTGGCCATCTACCCCGGCCTGTCGGTGGATACGACCGCCCGGCTGTGGCGCGACAAGCAGGCCGCCGGGCAGGTCCTCGACGCCCATATCGTTGTGCCGTCCCAATGGCTGGCCCGTCTGGCGGAAAAAAGCTTCCTGGGCCACCTGCCCATCCACGTCATCCGAAACGGCATCGACACCGCCATCTTCGCCCCCCGGGACCGGGCCGCCGCCCGCCAGAGCCTGGGCCTGCCGCCGGAAGCGACCATCCTGTCCTTTTGCGCCAGCGGCGGTCTGGCCAATGCCTGGAAGGGCGGCGGGCATCTCATCGCCGCCTTGTCGCGCCTCGTTTCGCTCCACCCGGGCCTGACCCTGCTCAATATCGGCGGCGCAACGGAGGACTCGGGCCTGCCCATCGTCAACCTGCCCCACACCGACGACCCCGGGCTCCTGGCCACGGCCTACGGGGCCTCGGATATTTTCGCCTATCCCAGTCTGGCCGACACCTTCGGGCTGGCCGTGCTGGAGGCCTTGTGCTGCGGCGTGCCCGTAGTCTGTTTCGACACCGGGGCCTTGCCGGAACTGGTTTTGGACGGCGAAAACGGGCTGGTGGTTCCCTGCGGCGACGACGAGGCCTTTACTGCCGCCCTGTCCCGGCTGGCCACTGACGCGGCCCTTCGCCGCCGCCTGGGCGCGGCTGGTGCGACGCTTCGGGAGAGGTATGACACGACGGCCATGGTCGCGGCCTACCGCAGCCTGTTTCAGGCGGTGGCCAACGAACGGGCCAGCCGCACCCCGGCTGAACGCGCCGTCGTGGCCGCCCGCCAACGGGCAGCGCTTCCCCTGCTTCTCCAGGCCGTTGCGGATGTCGACAACGCCGTGGCCGCCGCCGCCCTGACCGACGCCCTGGCCCGGTTGTCCGGCTCCTGAAGGGATTGCGCCACGCCCGGCCATGACGTAAAAGGGGCGGCCAAGCACTTTGCGCAGGAGTATCGCATGAAACGCACCCTCATCGTCGCCGTCGCCGTCTGCCTGATTCTTGTCGGATCGCTCTTTGCCTTTGCCCGCACTGCGCCGGGCGAGTCCTACGCCGCCTTTGCCGACGCCGCCTCCGGGGCCTCCTGCTGCGAATTCGCCTCCTGCGGCTGCCTTGGCACCAAGTGTTCGTGCTTCGAGTGCGGCAAGTAGCCGGGGTCTTTCCCGCACCCCATGGGCGCTTTCCTCGCCTTCGTCCTGTCCCGGGCCACGGGCCTTTCCGCCTTTGCCATTCTCCAAGCCGGCTATCTGGTTCTGTCCCTGGTCGGGATGGGGCTGGTCTATGCCTTTGCCATGCGCGAGCTGGCCGACAACCCGGCCCGGCCGCGCTATCGGCTGCTCTTCCTCGCGGCCCTGCCCGTCGGCCTGTTCGGGGCCAGGATCATCCCCATCGTCCAGGACGCCGTGCTGGCCGGCCGGCTGACCTGGGGCCTTGTCGCCTCGGGCGGACTGGTCTTTTACGGCGGCGCCCTGGCCATGCTGGCCGCCATCGCCCTTGGCTGCCGGCTCTCCCGCCTCTCGCCCTGGCCGCTGTTGGACGCCGTGTGCCTCTATGCGCCGCTTGGCCATGCCTTTGGCCGGCTGGGCTGTTTTTTCGGCGGCTGTTGTTTTGGCGCGCCGACCCAGTGCGTCCTGGGCATTCCCTTTCCGGCCGGTTCCCCGGCCTTTTTGCAGCAGCGCAGCCAGGGGCTCTTGCCAGCCGGAGCCGTGGCCTCCCTGCCGGTCCATCCCTCCCAACTCTATGAAACCCTGGGCAACCTGCTCCTTTTTGCCGCTTTGTTGCTCTATTCCAGACGCGCCGCCCCGCTGTCGCCCGGACGCCTGACCGCCGCCTATCTCATGGGCTATGCCGTATTGCGGTTTCTCCTGGAATACTGGCGCGGCGACGTGATCCGCGGCCTCTACTACGGCCTCTCCGCCTCCCAGTACGTCGCCCTGGCTGTGTTCTCGACCACGGCCCTTGCGCTCTTTTGGCCGCGAAAGCGCCCGGATTGACGCGCAACAACGGCAAGGCCGGACGCCGCCGGTTCACCTGCGCCGCTCTTCTGCGGCCTCTAGGCAAAACCGCATGAAAGGACTATGCGAGAGTCCATGCTGCGCGGAAAATGGCGATATTATCACGTCTGGACCATCCTGGCCGGGCTGTTTGCCTTGGCCCTGGCGAGTGCTGCCTGCGCTGCCGAGCCACTGAAAAAGGCCGCACTCATTCCCCAGTGGGAACCGCAGGCCCAATTCGCCGGCTATTACGTGGCCCTGGCCAAAGGCTTTTACACCCGCGAAGGGGTGGATCTGACCATCCTGCGCGGCGGCCCGGGGCAACCGCCCTCCCGACTCCTGCGCCAGGGCACGGCCCAGTTCGGCACCTTTTTCCTGACCACGGCCATCGAGGAACGCGCCGCCGGCCTGCCGCTGGTCAATCTGGCCCAGTTCGTCCCCCATTCCACCCTGCTGCTCATCGCCAGGAAGGCCGACGGCATCCAGGCCCCGGCCGACCTCGACGGCCGCCGGGTGAGCCTTTGGGGACCGGAATTTCGCATGGCCACCCAGGCCTTTTTCCGGCGAAACGGCCTCCGCGTGACCACCGTGCCCCAGGGCTTTACCGTGGATCTCTTTCTGCGCGGCGGCGTGGCCGCCTGCTCGGCCATGCGCTACAACGAATACCACGCCATTATAAACGCCGGGCTTGATCCCGAGGAACTCACCGTGTTCTCCATGGCCGACCATGGCCTCGACCTGCCCGAGGACGGCCTGTACACCCTGGAGGAAACCGCCCGAAACGACCCGGAACTGGTCCGGGGCGTCACCCGGGCCTCCCTTGCGGGCTGGCGCTATGCCTTTGCCCATCCCGACGAGGCCCTGGACATCGTCATGAGCCATGTTTCGGCCGCCCATCTGCCCACCAACCGGATGCACCAGCAATGGATGCTGGCCCAGATCAAACAGGCCATGACCTCCGAGGCCGATCCGCTGGGAACGCTTGCCAGGGAACGCTACGAGACCACGGCCCAGGCCCTGCGCCGTGTCGGGCTGATCACCGCTGTCCCGGAATATGAGGCTTTCCATGTCCCCCTCCCCTGACGTGCGCCTCTCGCGCGGTCTGGCCTTCCGGCTGGCCTTTTGCATCCTGACCAGCGCCACGCTCATTTTCACGGCGGCCTTTGCCTATTACTACCAGTCCTCCAAGGCCATGATCCTGGCCGGGGTGCGCGAGAACGCCAAGAATCTGCTGCGCGGGGCGGTGTATCGCATCGAAGCCCCCCTGTCCGGCATCGAACGCATCCCGCGGTTTCTGGCCCGGGGTCTGGCCCGGGAGCTGCCCCCGGCCGAGGACCTTGAGCGGTCGCTCCAGGATTTCCTGCAAACCAACCCCGACGTCTTCGGCACGGCCGCCGCCTTTGAGCCGGGCGTTTTTGCCGGCCAGTCCCGGTTCGCTCCATACTACTGTCGCCGGGGCGACGCCGTGGTCCGGGTGCCGCTTGGCTACGAGGACTATTACCAACTCGAGAACTGGTACCTCATCCCCAAGGAACTGGGCCGCCCGGTCTGGAGCGAACCGTATTTCGACGAAGCCGGCGGCGACATCGTCATGACCACGTTTAGCGTCCCCATCATGCGGGCCGAAGACGACACCACCGCCGTTCTCGGCGTGGTCACGGCCGATGTCTCCCTGGACTGGCTGCGCCGGCAGGTGGCCAAAATCTCCCTGTACCATTCCGGCTACGCCTTCCTCATCAGCCGGGGCGGCACCTATGTCTCCCACCCCGACAACCGCCTGCTTATGCGCGAGAGCATCTTCAGTCTGGCCGAGGCGAGCAGCAGTCCGCTGTTGCGCGCCATCGGCCGCCGCATGATCCAGGGCGAAGAAGGCTTTGCCCGCCTGCCCGACTTCATCCTCGGCAAGCCCGCCTGGCTGGCTTTCGCCCCCATGCCGGTCACGGGCTGGTCCATGGGCGTTATCGTGCCCGAGGACGAACTGTTTGCCGATCTGCGCAAGCTCGGCCGCGAAGTGGCCATTCTCGGCGGAGCCGGCTTTACCGTCCTGCTCCTGGTCATCGCCTTTATCGCCGCCACCATCACCCGCCCCCTGTCGCGGCTGGCCGCCACCGCCGCCCAGATCGCCCGGGGCAACCTCGACACCCCGGTGCCGGTCGCCTCCGGTTCCGACGAAGTGGGCGCGTTGTCGCGCTCCTTTGAGCAGATGCGCCTGGCCCTGCGCGACTACATCGCCGACCTGACCGCCACCACCAAGGCCAAGGAACGGCTGGAGTCGGAACTGAAAATCGCCCGCACCATCCAGATGAGCTTTCTGCCCAAGAAATTCCCTCCGTTTCCCGAGATCAACGCCTTTTCCCTGCACGCCGACCTCGTGCCGGCCTGGGAAGTGGGCGGCGACCTGTACGACTTCTTTCTCATCGGGCCGGGCCGGCTGCTCGTGCTGGTCGGCGACGTCTCGGGCAAGGGCGTGCCGGCGGCCCTGTTTATGGCCGTGACCAAAACCCTGGTCAAAGGCATTGCCGAGCAGGAGTCCGACCCGGCCGAGATCCTCACCAAGGTCAACCGGGAACTGTGCGTGGACAACGAGTCCATGCTCTTTGTCACCATGTTCCTGGGCATCCTCGATTTCACCACCGGCCAGCTCACTTTTTCCAATGCCGGGCACAACCCCCCGGCCCGCATTGCCCCGGACGGCACGGTCTCCTGGCTGGCCCTGCCGCGCGGCCTGTTCCTCGGCGTCATGGAAGACAGCGTCTACCGCACGGCCACGGTGACCCTGGCCCCCGGCGAAAAGCTCGTGGCCTTCACCGACGGCGTCACCGAGGCCATGAACCCCGGCCTGGAACTGTTCGGCGCCGACCGGCTCCACGACGCCCTGGCCCAGGCCGCCGCCCTTTCCCCCCAGGCCCTGGACGAAGCCGTCATGCAGGCCGTGAATGCTTTCGCCGGGGAAGCCGAGCAGGCGGACGACATCACCGTTTTAACCTTGCTGTATCATCATGCCGATGAGGCATGAGTCCGGGCAGGCCGGGCACTTTGTTCATTCAGTAACAAGTTCAATTCCTGTATTGTAAATTTAGTTGCAATTCAGCTTTGATCATTTTATGGGGTTTCAAAGTCATCAGCAGGAGATGCAAATGGAAGACTACTTGAAAGCCGCCTTGGAGATCGTCAAGGCCCAGGCTTCGGTCAGGACCATGACCGACGATGAGATCACCTCGATGCTGCGTAATGTGGCAGCGGGCATCCAGGCCGTAGCGGAAGCGGAGGCCGCTCCGGCCGAACCCGCAGCCCCGGTCCTTGACCCGGCCAAAGCCATCAAGGAAAGCAGTGTGGTGTGCCTGGAGTGCGGCAAGGCCTTTAAGGTGCTGACCAAAAAACACCTTGCCGTCCACAACCTGACGCCGGAAGAATACCGGGCCAAGTACGGCTACAAGAAGGGCGCGCCGTTGGCCGCCAAGTCCCTGCAACGGGAACGTCGCAAAAAGATGAAGGACATGCGTTTGTGGGAGAGACGGCGCAAGGTCGTCGCCGAGTAACACCGGCCGATCTGTTCGACATCCAGGCGCGGCCCGGCGCCCGGCAAAAGCCGGGCCGGGCCGCGTTCGCAGGCGACCCACCCCGGCCGCCCGCCTCCGGCAACCTGCCGTCTCCGGCCTTTCCCTTGTCCCTGTCCCCGGTGTCACGCCATCTGAAGCCGCTGTTGCGAGGTCCCCTGTGCCCTGTGTGGAAGACGCCATTGCTTCTGTCCGGCAAAGCCTGACCTGGGCCGTCGAGGAAATGCCTTCCGACGCCGACCTCGCCGAAGGCTGGTCCAACCCCGATACCCGCACCCACGTCTTTGTCTCGCCGCGCCAGCCAGCCCACCGCCTCGACGTCCTGTCCGAACTGGCCCACGCCGCCCTGTGCGAGAAAATGCCCCGGCTTTTTTCCTCAACCAAGGTCTGGGGCGTGTCCCTGCATGGCCACGCCGTGGCCCGCAAACACATCCTGCGCGCCGCCGGCAACTGGTTTGTCGGGGCTGCTGTGCGCGCCCTGTGTCCCGAGGCCTTCGACGCCGCCCTCGCCGAGGCCATTCAGGCCGCCGCCCTCCGCATCAACACCCCGCGCCCCTTTGCCCTGGACCGCTACACCCTGGGCCAGGAGGAGCTGGAACGCCTGGCCGACGCCCGCACCCTGGCCGGCTCACGCCACTACCTCGGCCAAGAACCGGCCGCCACCCCCGATCCCATCACCGACGCCCTGGCCCGGGCCTTCACCGCCATCCCGCCCGAAACACCAACCATGCCGGGCTTCCTGGCCGTGGCCAACGGCCTGTGCAGCGCCCTCGGCCGCCGCCCCTTCACCCCGCAGCCGCGCAAAGGCTACTGGATGGTCAGCGACGCAGGGTAATGGGAGCAAGAGGGGAGAAAAGGCGAAGACAAAGGTGAAGAGGCCTCCGGCGGCCAAAGGGCTGAGCCCTTTGGAATCCCACCTGGGGTTCCTTTGATTTGACTGGCCCATAAGCGAAAAGCGAACGTGGAGCAGGGAAAAGACGGAAGAGTGCCTCCGGCGGCCGGGGGGATGATCCCCCCGGACCCCTGCACTTGGAGAAGTTTTTAAGCTGTCTTGCGGCGCAAGGCACACCCCAGGAAGGCCAAAAGGCTCTCGTTCCCTTTGGCCGCCGGAACACCTGTTGTCTCCATCACCCTTGCCCGACAGCATGGCTCGACCGACGTGCATATTGCACGCTCCCGTCCAGCGTCGCTGCCACGCCGTCCCCCTATACCCAGTTGGGGGGTCCGGGGGCCTCAGGCCCCCGGCCGCCGGAGGCCCTCTTACGCCTCTTCTGTCCCCTCTTTTCGCACGTCCCGGCCGCCGCGCTCGACCAGCCGCTGGATGCCGCAGTAGAGCGCCGGCACGAAGTACACACCCAGGACCGTGGCCGCGATCATGCCGCCAAAGACGGCCGTGCCCAGGGCATGGCGGCTGGCTGCGCCGGCCCCGGTGGCGGTGAGCATCGGCACGACGCCCAGGATAAAGGCGAACGAGGTCATGAGGATGGGCCGGAAACGCAGGATGGAGGCGGTCACGGCCGCCTCGGCCGGACTGTCCCCGGCCTCGCGCCGGGCCTTGGCGAATTCCACGATCAGGATGGCGTTTTTGGCGGCCAGACCGATCAGCATGACCAGACCGATCTGGGCGTAGACGTTGTTTTCCAGGCCCCGCAGCATCTGTCCGGCCATGGCCCCGAAAACGGCCAGGGGCACGGCCAGGATGACGGCAAAGGGCACGGCCCAGGACTCGTACTGGGCGGCCAGGACCAGGAACACCATGAGCAGGGCCAGCCCGAAGATGAAGACCGACTGGCCGCCGGAGCTGGCCTCCTGGAAGGCGATGCCGGTCCAGGAGTAGCCGTAGCCCTGGGGCAAGGTGGTCTTGGCCAGATTGGCCATGGTGGCAATCGACTGGCCCGAGGAAAAGCCTTCGGGCGTGCCGCCGGCGATCTCCACCGTGCGGAACAGGTTGAAGCGGCGGATGTATTCCGGCCCCCGGATGTCCTTGGTCAGCCCCAGGGTGGACAGCGGCACCATCTCGCCCGTGCCGGAGCGCACGTAGAAGCGTTCGATGTCGGCCGGGCTGCCGCGAAAACGCGGCTCGGCCTGGAGCATGACCCGGTAAGTGCGGCCGAATTTATTGAAATCGTTGACGTAGAGTCCGCCAAGATAGGTCTGCAGAGCCTCGAAGACCGTGCTTGGCGGAATGGACATGGTCTGCACCTTGTCCCGGTCGAGGTTGTAAAAGAGCTGGGGCACGTCCACGCTGAAGTCGGTAAAAAGCCCGGTAATGGACGGCTGACGCCTCGCCTCGGCCATGAAATCGTAGGCCGTGCGGGCCAGGGCGTCCACCGGGCCGCCGGTGCGGTCCTGGAGTTCGAACTGGAAGCCGCCGGTGGTCCCCAGGCCCGGAATGGGCGAGGGGTTAAAGGCCATGACGATGGCTTCCTGGACATCGGCAAACGACGCCTTGGCCCGGCCCATGACGGCGTCCAGGGACAACTCCTGGGTTTTGCGCTCGTTCCAGGGCTTTAAGATCACGAACATGGCGCTGCTGTACGAGCTGTAGGCGCTGGTCAGCAGGTTGTAGCCGCCAAGGGCCAGCACGTCGGCCACGGCCGGATCGGCGGCCATGCGCTCCTCGATGCGTCTCACCACGGCGTCGTTGCGCTCAAGCGACGCACCCTCGGGCAGCATCATGTTGACGATGAAATAGCCCTGGTCCTCGTCGGGCACAAAGCCCGTGGGCAGGGTGGTCAGCAGATGCCAGGCCCCGCCGCCGACCGCCGCCAGACACACGACGGTGACGAGCATCCGCTTGATGGCCACGCGCACCCCCGAGGCATACCCCTTGGTGGTGACGTCAAAAAGCCAGTTGAATCCCCGGAAAAAGGCCCCGAGCGGTCCGCGCGGCATGGAGGCCGGCCGAAGGATCAGCGCGCACAGGGCCGGCGAGAGGGTCAGCGCGCAGATGGCGGACAGGGCCACGGACACGGCCAACGTCAGCGCGAACTGCTGATAGAGCCGCCCGGTGACCCCGCCCATGAACGCCACCGGCACAAAGACGGAAATGAGCACCAAGGATATGGCAATGACCGGCCCGGCCACCTCGGCCATGGCCGCCCGGGTGGCCTCGCGGGGGTTCATTTTCTCATGGTCGATCTTGTGCTGCACCGCCTCGACCACCACAATGGCGTCGTCGACCACGATGCCGATGGCCAGGACCAGCCCGAAAAGCGTCAGCGTATTGATGGAGAAGCCAAAGGCCTGCATGAAGGCAAAGGCCCCGACCAGGGACACCGGCACGGTGAGCATGGGAATAAGCGTGGCCCGACCGTTTTGCAGGAAAATATAGACCACGATCAGGACCAGGGCCACGGCCTCAAAGAGCGTCTTTAAGACTTCGTGAATGGAGGCGGTGACGAACTTGGTGGTGTCGTAGGGAATGGTGTAGCTGACGCCGGACGGGAAATAACCGGCCTGTTCGGCCATGATCGCCCGGATCTTGGCCACCACGTCCAGGGCGTTGGCTCCGGGCAGCTGGTAGACCTGGATGGTGCAGGTGGGGCTTTGGTTGAGCCGGGTAAAGGCGTTGTAGCTCTGGCTGCCCAGTTCCACCCGGCCCACGTCGCGGATGCGCACGATCTCGGCGGCCTTGCCGGTGCGCACGATGATGTCGGCGAATTCCTCGGGATCGGTCAGCCGGCCCTTGACCTGCACGGTCAACTGGAACTCCTGGCCCGGGGGAGCCGGCGGCATGCCGATCTGGCCTGCCGGGGCCTGGACGTTCTGGTCCTTGATGGCCTGGGACACGTCGGAAGAGGTCAGGCCCAGCCGGGCCAGCTTGTCCGGATCGAGCCAGACGCGCATGCCGTAGTCGCGCTCGCCAAACACAGCCACGTTGCCGACGCCGGGCACGCGGGCCAGGGCGTCGGTGATGTTGATTTTGGCGTAGTTGTTGAGAAAAAGGGTATCCCGGCTGGCATCCGGGGAATTTAAGTTGATGACCAACAGCATGTCCGGGGACTGTTTCTTGACCGAGATGCCGCGCCGCACAACTTCCGAGGGCAGGCGCGAATTGGCCAGGGCCACGCGGTTTTGCACGTCCACGGTGGCCAGATCCAGGTCGCGGGAGATGTCGAAGGTGACGTTTAGGACCATGCGCCCGTCGTTGGAGCTGACGGAATTCATGTAGAGCATGTCCTGGGCCCCGTTGACTTCCTGCTCGATGGGCGTGGCCACGGACTCTTCCACCACCTGGGCGCTGGCCCCGTCGTAGGTGGCGGTCACCTGGACGGTCGGCGGCACGATCTGCGGATACTGGGCAATGGGCAGGGTCAGGATGCAGATGGCCCCGACCAGGGTGATGATGATGGACAGGACCGAGGCGAAAACCGGCCGGTCGATGAAGAAATTGACCATGGCCGGCCCCCTAGGGTTTGGCCGGCGCGGCGGCGGGCGGCGTCGGCGTTGCAGCCTGGGCGGCCGGAGCGGCCGGAGCGTCAGGGGCGGGCACGATCTTGACCAGCGCGCCGGGGCGAACCTTGGAGAGGCCTTCCACCACCACCATGTCCGTCGGCGTAAGCCCGGCGTCGATGACGTAAGAGCCGTCCTTGCTGCCGCCAAGGGTCACGGCCTTGGCCTCGATGCGATTGTCTTTGCCGACCACGTACACCGACTTGGTGCCCTGGACGTCCACGATGGCCCGCTGAGGCACGAGCATGGCCCCTTGGCGTTGCTCCAGCAGCGCCCGGATCTTGGCGAACTGGCCGGGCTTGAGCAGCCCTTGCGGATTGGGGAAAATGCCGCGCACAGCCAGGGTGCCGGTCTTGGCGTCCAGCGCCCGGTCGGCCATGTCGGCCTGCCCTTGGTGGGGATAAACGGAGTCGTCGGCCAAAAGCAGGGTCAGGGGAAATTCCCGATCCTTGTCGCCATTGGCGTGTCTGGCCTTGGAGAACTCCAGGTAGTCCCGTTCGCTGATGGCAAAGTCCGCGTACATGGGGTCGGTGGTGGAGATTTCGGCCAGAAGCGTGTTGTCGCCCTTGCCGACGAGGTTGCCGACATTGACGTAGGTCTTGCCGATGCGACCGGTAATGGGGGCAATGATGCGGGTATAGCCGAGATCGCGTTCTGCGGCGTCCACGGCGGCTTTGGCGTGATCGACGTTGGCCGAAAGTTCGCGCTGGTTGGTGAGCCGCGTGTCGTATTCGTCGCGGCTGACCGCCTGCTGTTTATACAGCTGCTCAAACCGGGACAGATCGACCTTGGCCTTGGCGAAAAGGGCGTTCTGGCGTTCCAGCTCGGCCTTGGCCTTTTGCAGATTTTCCTGATACTGGCGCGGTTCGATAACAAAGAGCAGGTCGCCTTTCTTGACGATGGACCCTTCGGTGAAGTTGCGCTCCTTGAGATAGCCTTCCAATCTGGCCCGAACCTCCACATTCTCCTTGGCCGCCAAACGTCCCACGTATTCGCCGTACACCGGCACATCGGCCACGACCGGGGCCTTGGCCTGCACCATGACGGCTGCCGGCTCGGCAGCCTTGGCGGCCGGCTTTTTCTCCGCATCCTGTCCGCTGCAACCGGACAGGGACATGACCGCGGCAAGCGTGGCCAGGATGACATACATGAGCAGTGGACGCGGCAGGAATGGACGCATGAGGGTTCTCCTTGAAAGGGTGCGCATCGTCTGCATCCATATTCAATAACCCACTCAACCGCAACACTATTCTCAAGAAACGGCAAAGCATGCCCGCGACAGCTGCCCAGCCCGCAGCAAGGCAATTGCTGCTATTTTCCCTGTCTGCAGCCACAGTTGTCGCAAACTGGCAAATATCGCAACCAAATCAGGTTCAGGCCGTCCTTAAGGTGTATTGCCCCTTCCACCGCCCCCCTTCGCCATCTGTCCCTCCAGTACAATGAAACGTCCAGTGCGTTTTGCTCCCCAGCCAGACGCCGCGCCCCAGCATTTCCAGTGCGTTGGCACAGATGCCGACAAGCCAGTCGTCCAGCCGTTGCCTGTCCCGGCCGTCCAGAGCGCTTCTTTCCAAAGAACGAAATGACGATCAGACCTCTTCCCGTTGTGTGAAGCAGTCCGGCCCGCTGCGTCCCGCAGACCCGGCGCGGCAAACCGGACGACCATGGCCCCGGCGGAAAAACGCCCTGCAAACGGCCAGGCCCGCGATCACCGGTTGACAGCCCCGCCCCCTTTGCCGCATCCCTTGGCCTCGGTTGCAGCACGGACCGCATCCACGCCAAGGAGACCGCCTCATGCTCTGCCCCGCCCTGCGCTTTCTCGGCCCGCGTCGCCAAGACTATCTGCCTGGCCTGCTCGACCACTACCAGCCTATCGGCCGGGGCATGGCCCTTTTGGACGAAGCCCTCAAACGCAGTCTGGCCGACGGCCAGGACCTGGGTTTCAAAGTGCTGGTCGGGGAAATCGACATCCTCGAAGCCGAGGCCGACAAAATCAAACGACGCATCCGCAACCACCTGCCGGCCGGGTTTCTCATGGTCGTGGACAAGACCCTGTTCCTCAACTACACGCGCAGCCAGGACAATATCCTGGACGCCGTGCAGGAGGCCGTGGCCTGGCTCGGACTTGGCAGCTTCGACATCCCCCCCGCCCTGGCCCAGGCCATGTCCGAGAGCGTGGAACAGGCGGGAATCACGGTGGCCATGCTGCGCCCGGCCCTGGCCGACACCATTGATCTCATCCTCACCGGCCGCAACACCCGGGGCGACGTCAAATCGCGCATGCACGAGATCCGGCTGCAACACCTCAAGGTGGTGCGGGCCAAACGCGGCCTGATCAGCGCCGCCTACGCCTCGGGCCTGGATTTTTCCCGGGTGTACCAGATCATCCGCTTTGTGGAATATGTCTACCGGGCCAGCCACAGCGCCGAAGGCTGCGCCGATCTGTTGCGGGCCATGCTGGCGCGCTAGCCGCCTTGGCCCTTTGCCCGTGTTGCAACGACAACCGTTTCCCCGGCCCTCCGTCCCGCGCCGCGTCCGGCGGACCGGCCCAGGCCGCATGAGGCGGCGTTTCCTATGACCAATCCCGACACCTCACGACTTGCCGTCATCACCGAACGACTGCGCGGCTGCGGCTACCGCATCACCCCCCAGCGACTGGCCATCCTCACGGTGCTGGCCCAAAGTCCGGACCATCCCTCGGCCGAGACCGTGCATCGCCGGCTCCTGCCCGACATCGCCGACCTCAGTCTGGCCACGGTCTACAAGACCATCGCGGCCCTCAAGGCCTGCGGCGAGGTTCTGGAACTGCAATTTAGCGACCGCGACAACCGCTACGACGCGGCCCGACCGAACCCGCATCCCCATCTCATCTGCCAGGGTTGCGGCGCGGTGGTCGACCCGGAACTTCCCGGCGTCGAGGCCATGGCCGCAGCCCTGGCCCAGGCCACCGGCTACAGCATCCTCACCCACCGCCTGGATTTTTTTGGCCTGTGCCCGGCCTGCCAAGCCCGACGGAGCACCACGGACGGGGCGGACAATGCGGAAGAGGGGAACGGCGAAGACCTTCCCGACAAGAAATAAACGCCATGATCCTGGCTTCTTGCAGCCCCTGTCCAGCGGACGGGGGCTTTTTTTTGCGGGCTGCCGTTGCCACTCCCTGGGAACTCATTTAAGAGAATGATTATCCATAACGGCCTGGCCCCACTCCCGCGGGGCAGGTCTCGGACAGGAGACGTACGAATGCCTGACAACAAAACAATGACCACCGGTTTTGGCGCACCCATCGGCAACGATCTCAATACGCAAACGGCCGGCCCACGTGGCCCGGCGCTCATGCAAGACGTGCATCTGCTGGAAAAAATGTCCCATTTCGACCGGGAACGCATTCCCGAGCGGGTGGTGCATGCCAAGGGAGCCGGCGCGCACGGCTTCTTCGAGGTCACGGCCGACGTGACCCGTTACACCCGGGCCGCCTTCCTTTCCCAGATCGGCAAGCGTACCGAGGCGTTCGCCCGCTTCTCCACGGTCGGCGGCGAACGCGGTTCGGCCGACTCGGCCCGCGACCCCCGCGGCTTTGCCCTCAAGTTTTACACCGAGGAAGGCAACTACGACCTCGTCGGCAACAACACCCCGGTCTTTTTCATCCGCGATCCGCTCAAATTCCCCGATTTCATCCACACCCAGAAGCGCAACCCCCAGACCAACCTCAAAGACGCCAACATGTTCTGGGACTTCCTGTCGCTCACCCCGGAGTCCCTGCATCAGGTGCTGATCCTGTTCTCCGACCGGGGCACCCCGGCCACCTACCGGACCATGAACGGCTACAGCAGCCACACCTACAAGTGGTACAACGCCGCCGGTGAATACTTCTGGGTGAAGTACCATTTCAAGACCGACCAGAAGATCAAAAACCTCACCCGGGCCGAGTCCGACGCCCTGGCCAGCAGCGATCCCGACCACGCCACCCGCGACCTGTTTGAAGCCATCGCCTCGGGCAATCCGCCGTCCTGGACGCTGGAAATGCAGATCATGACCCCCAAGCAGGCCAAGGACTACCGCTACGACATCTTCGACGTCACCAAGGTCTGGCCCCACGCCGACGTGCCGCCCCAGGTCATCGGCAAACTGACCCTTGATCGCAACCCGGTGAACTACTTCGCCGAAGTGGAACAGGCGGCCTTCAATCCGAGCAACTTCGTGCCCGGCATCGCCGCCTCCCCGGACAAGATGCTCCAGGGCCGGCTGTTCTCCTACCACGACACCCACCTGCACCGCCTGGGGCCCAACTACCAGCTCATCCCGGTCAACGCGCCCAGACACGCCGCTGTGGCCAATTACCAGCGCGACGGAGCCATGCGCACCGACGACGGCGGCGGAGCCGGACCCAACTACTGGCCCAACAGCTTCGGCGCGCCCGCGCCCGATCCCTCGGTGCTGGAACCGCACGTCCCCCTGGAAGGCGAGGCCGGCCGGTTCGCCTACGCCCACCCCAACGACGACTTCATCCAGCCCGGCGAACTCTACCGCAAAGCCATGAACGACATGGACCGCGAGCATCTCATCGGCAACCTCCTCGGCCACCTTTCGGCCGCCCTGCCCCGCATCCAAAAACGCCAGTGCGCCCTGTTCATGAAGGCCGACGCCGACTTCGGCGAACGCATGGCCGCCGGCCTTGGCCTCGACGCGGCCGAGATCAAGCGGCTGGCCGCCATGACCGCCGACGAACGCGCTGCCGCCACGGCGGCGTAGGGGAGGGAGAAGAAAGAAAGAGAGAAGAGTGCCTCCGGCGGCCGGGAGGGGGTAACCCCCTCCCGGACCCTCCCTGACAGGGGCCAAGGGGGAGGAGCGAGATGTCGCGGGTGGGCCGGACTCGCTCCAGGCTTTGACGACTGCCAGCCGGACACCGCAGCGTGACGGGAAGCACCGTTGCTGCGGCACGCCAGTGGAGAGGCGAGGCTGAAGAGGGCCGTAGGCCAAACGTTTCGCCGGGGAAACCGGCAACAAGGACAAAGGCCGGCGGCCATGGTGTATGGCGGCCGGCCTTTGGGCCGGGCCGGGGGAGCAGTCCCCCGGCTTTTTTGCGGGTCAAAAAACGAGCGGCTAGACGGCCAGCCCCGTGACGGACAGCAGCCAGTAGCAGGCCGCCGCAACCAGGGCTGCGGCCGGGATGGTCAGCACCCAGGCCACCACCAGCTGGCCGGCCACGCCCCAGCGCACGGCCGACAGCCGTTTGGACGCGCCCACGCCGATGACCGTGGTGGAAATGATGTGGGTGGTGGAAATGGGCGCGCCGAAAAACGAGGCGCTGCTGATGACGGCGGCGGCGGCGGTTTCGGCGGCAAAGCCGTGAATGGGTTCGAGCTTGAAGATCTTGTGCCCCATGGTCTTGACGATCTTCCAGCCGCCCGAGGCCGTGCCCAGGCCCATAGCCAGGGCGCAGGCCAGCTTCACCCAAAACGGCACGGCCATCTCCGGAATCTCATGGAAGCTGAACAGGGCCAGGGTGATGATGCCCATGGTCTTCTGGGCGTCGTTTAAGCCGTGGCTGGTGGCCATGAAGGCGGAAGAAACGATCTGGAGCTTTTTAAACAGGGCATTGACCCGTCCGGGCGTGCTTTTGACCACCAGCCAGGACAGAAGCACCATGAGCAGATAGCCCGAAAGAAACCCGGCCAGGGGTGAAAGAAGCAGCGGCACGATCACCTTGATCCCGATGGAGCCGTACAGCGGCGCATCCCAACCGCCATAGGCCACGGCCGCGCCGATCAACCCGCCAATCAGGGCATGGGACGAAGACGAGGGAATGCCGAGATACCAGGTGAGCAGGTTCCAGCAGATCGCGCCCAACAGCGCGGCCAACACCAGGCCCTGGCTGCCGGCGACCATCTCCGGCTGGACGATGCCGCTGCCGATGGTGTGGGCCACCGACTCGCCCAGAAATGCGCCAAGGAGGTTCAGCGCCCCGGCCATCAAAACCGCCGTCAAGGGCGAGAGCACCTTGGTGGAGACAATGGTGGCGATGGCGTTGGCGCTGTCGTGGGCCCCGTTGGTGAAGTCAAAGAGCAGGGCAATGCCCACCACGACAACGAGCAGGAGGGGCAGGTCAGGCATTTTTGAGCACCACCCCTTCCAGGATGTCGGACAGGGCCTCGGCCCGCTCAACGGCCGCCTCGATGCGGTCGAAGATATGCTTCCATTTGACGATGTTTAAGATGGCTGCATAGTCCTTGGTCTCGTCGCCGCCGTCGTAGAGTTCGCCGATGCCGACCATGACCAGGGTTTCGCACTCATGCTTGAGATTCTCGATCTTATGGAAGCTTTCCTCGCTCTTCTTGTTGGCGCTCATCTGGCCAAGCACCACCCCGAGTTCCTCGATCATGGCCCGCAGGTTGGCCACAATGCGCCGGGCCGGATAGCGGATGCGGTCGAAGCCAAAAAGCCCGATGCGCGAGGCAATGGCCTTGATGAGATTGAGCAGGTCTTCCTGAGTGAGGTTGATCTGGTGAATGTCCTCACGGTCGATGGGCGTGATGAAGGTCTGGGAAAGTTCTTTGGCGATGCGCCGGCTGATGGCGTTGCCTTCGGACTCAATGATGTTGATGCGTTTGCAGCGTTCCTCGACATCGTCAAACGTCGTAAAGAGTTCATCAAGGATGCCCACGGCCTTGACCAGCTTGCGGTGTTGCTCCTTGAACAGGTCGTAGAACTTAACGGATCGGGGAAAGAGGCTGAAACCCATGCGCGTCTCCGCAGATTAAAAAGGATTGGAAGAACCGTTCAATACGACCGAACTCGCCGCGCACCATGCGGGCCGCCTGCGCCGTGACAAACACATGCTACCGCCCGGCTGGTGAAGAGAACACCGTCCGCAAGGCTCAAAAATCCGCACAACTCCCTGCCGCAGCTGGAAAAATAGCGCCTAGGCCGCGACCAGCCGCACCACCCGGGTTGCGCCGTCGAGAAAGGCCTCGCCCCCGGCCGCAAGCAGCTCTGCCCCAGGCAGGAGCACATCCAGCCGGGCCGGACCCTGAAACCGGATCATGACGTCCTCCCCCTCGCAGGCCACGACAATGGCCGTGGAGGCCGCATCCGGAGTCTGGGCCAGGATGGCCCCAAAGGCCTGCACCAGGACGTCATAGGGCGCAGCCACCGGGACCGGGCCGTCCGGCGCGTCGAGGATGCGGGCCGTAACGCCCTTGGCCCGCAGCACGGGGTCGGCCGCCGCCAGGGCCTGCTTAAGGGCGGCCAGGGCATCGGTGGCCGGAGCCTTGGCCTTGGCCGCGGCAAAGCGGTCCCGGGCGGCGGCCAGCAGATCGTCGATGACGGTCTTCATGGCTCCGGCCGAGGCCACCACCACCGCCAGGGCGCTTCCCGCCCCGCCGACGTCGGCCGGCTCGGCCGCCAGCATATCCTGGGCCGTCTCGCCATAGCCCAGCACCTTGGTCAGAGGGGTGCGCAGGTTGTGGGAGGCGTCGATGACGAAATCGCGGAAAATACGGTCCATGGTGGCCGCTTCGGTGACGTCGTGAAAGGTGACGATGCGCCCGCTGTCCTGCCCGGCCAAGCGTGTGGATGCGGCCGTGACATCCACCACCCGGCCGCTTGGCAGCTCGAACCGGCCAACCCGACAGACTGCGGCTGTCTCGTCGGCCTTGCCGGCCAGGGCGCGGTCCACGCAAAGGGGCACGCCGGCTTCCAGGGGAATCCGGCCCACCGGCTCGGCCAGTTTGGGGAACATGTCGCGAAAAGCCCGGTTGGCGGCCACGATCCGCCCGGCTGCATCAAGGATGGCCAGCCCTTCGGCCATGCCCTCGAAAATGGTTTCCTGACGCTGGCGACGCTCTTCGATCTCGCCCACGTGGGAGCCGATGCGCGCGGCCAGGGTATTGATGGCTTCGGCCAGGGGGGCGAAATCCGTGGCCGACACGATATGGATGCGACGGTCGTAGTGGCCGTCGCCGATGGCCGCCACCACGCCTGAAATCTCCCGGATGGAACCGGACATGCGCCGGGCCAGGACATAGACGGCCACCCCGCCGGCGACAAAGACCAGGACCAGAACGGCGAGCAGCGTTTCGCGCCCCCGGCCAAGCTCGCCGCGAAGCGCCGACACCGGCAGGGCCAGGCGCACGATGCCCGGCGCGATACTGTCCGTACCGGAAAATTGTTGGGCCACATACAGCATATCCCGGCCAAGGGTGTGGCTTAAGCGCAAATCCTGGCCAAAGCCGCCAGCCTGGGCCTGCCGCACCTCGGGCCGGTCGGCGTGATTCTCCATCTCGCCCACCCCGGACGCGCCGACGTCGGAATCCGCCACCACCCGGCCAGCCACGATATAGCTCAGGCGAAAGCCCAGGTGCGGCCCCAGGCTGTCGACATAGCCGGCCAGATCGGCGTCGCCGGGAAAGGGCGGATGGGAACGCAGGAGATATTGGGCCAGTTCCAGGGAATGCCGGGCCCGGTCTTCGGCCTCGGCCAGCACGGCCCGTTCGGCCTTGCCCGTGGCAAAGACAAAGACGCCGCTTAGGACCAGCAGGAAAAATCCCCAGGTCCAGAGTAGAAAATTCAATGTTATGGAACGTCTGGCCATCAACCCTCCCGACATGACGAAATTGTGGCGGCGAAGCGACGATTTCGTGACGCGCAAGGTATAGGCGGCAAGCGTCCCGGGAGCAAGAGCAGAGTGCGTGCGCCGGGTCAAAAGCGCCTGGGCGGTTGGCGCGACTCAGTTGGCGGGATGGTCCTTGGCGTGCTCAAGCAGGATGCGCCGCACCTCGCGGATAGCCAGGGGATGGTCCTGGGCGCTGTGCCCGGAGTGGACGATTTTTTCCGACACCGCACCGTCGAGATGCGAACTCCAGTAGGGCACGATGCCGTCGGTGCCGCCCGGGACGTCGGCTTTTTTCTCGTTGCCGATGATCGAATGGTAGGGAACGGTCATGGGCAGTTCGACCAGGGTCTTGAGGCTGGGATTCTTGGGCGAAAGGCTGTCGATGCCCGTGGGCAGGCGTCCGCCTTCGACGACGGGATTGCCGCCGGCATGGGCGGTATGGACCAGGGCGGCGGCGACCGCTCCCAGCGGCTTGAGCACGTTGAGCGGCAGGCTGATCAGCGCCCGGCCGATGTTGCCGACAACCCCGAGGGCCAGCTCCGACCCCCGGTGGGGCGTGGAAATAAAAACCACCCGCGACACATAAGGGCGATGCGTGAAATACAAGGCGTTTTGCAGCACCGTGCGGTCATCCGGCGCAAGCGGCAGGTCATCGAGCTTCTTTTTCGAAACATTGGCCCACAAGGCGTCGCCGCTGTCCAGAACCAGGGTCTTGGTCAGCAGGCCGCCCATGCTGTGCCCGACCACCACCATGGCGTTGAAATTGGGGTTGTTGCCGGCGGGATCGAAGACGTGGCGCACCTCATCCAGGGAAGCGCGCAGAATGGAAGCGGAGAAAAGCATGGGATTGCCGGTCGGGTAGCGAAAAAACCAGAACTGGTAGCGGGCGCGCAGTTCGGGATCGCCCATGAGGCCGTTAAGCATCGGCGCCCAGGTGGTTGGAGCCGACAGCAGCCCATGGACAAAAACCACCGGAATCTTGTCCGGGTCGTAGGGCTGGAGCATGTACAGCTGGGTGACCTTTTCCCAGGCCGCCGGATTCATCATGCCTTCCAGGCCGCTTGGCTCGGGCGTATTCTGCATCATGAAGGCCAGCGGCGTGGTCAGGTCGATTTCCATGGGTACCCGCGCCCTGCCCACGTCCAGAAAATCCGTCTTCATGGGATCGTGGATTTCCAGGTCCGCGTCGTAGACCAGAGTCCCGTACTTGTTTTTCCGGGCGGTTGGATCAAAGCGCAGAAACAGCGAGGCGGCATACGTCTGGCGCACCTTGGGAATGAAGCGTTCCGCCTTCGAGCCGCCCTCGCCCTCGCTTGGGCGACGCACCACGGCGATGGGCACGCCGATGCCCAGGCGCACCTGCTGGGGCGAAAGTCCTTTGACTTCAAACTCATAGGCCAGATGAAAGCTCTCCACCTCTTCTGGCGAAAAGGTCAGCTCCGAGCGTCGCTCGGCCAGCCGGACCCGGCCCATAAGCCAGGGCAGTTCCCGTCCCTTGGCATAGGAAATTCCGGCTGTGCGCGCATATAAAAAGTAATTGGCCAGGGAACGGTTGTAAAACTCCATGGCCTGTCTGGAATAAGGATGATAAATATCAAGATCCGGCTTGAAGGCGGCGTCGAACAGATACAGGTAGGCGTAGACGGCGCTGGAAAGATAATACATGGCCGCTTGTTGTGGATCGCTCTTGCTGCGGGTTGCCTGAACATAGCAGAGTTCGGCCAGGGTGAACACCGCTTCCCGGTCGAGTTCCGTCCGGGCTTCGCCGTCAAGGCCGCGCAACATGGTTTCCGGATCGGCCGCCAGGGCCGTTTCCAGGTCACGCTGGCGCAAAAAGCGCAGGGTGCGCTCCGAGGGCCGGTCGGAATTGAGCGCGTTGCGGTCGAGCTGGCCGGCCCGGTCGTTGAGGGAGACCGGGCGCACCCCGATACGGGCGCAACCGGCCAGAACGGTCAGCAGCAGCAGGCACAGCAGACAAAGAAGAAACAGGCGACGCGGCATGAGTGGGGTCCTTAAAGCGAAGTGTCCGATAAAATCTTCAAAGCACCTTCTGATGGTGCGAGGCAACCCGGGCTGCTCTCTCTACGACAGGTTGCGGCCGGTGGTAAAGCGTCTTGCCGCAGGCCGGTCCCGCCTTTCCCGACAAGCGCCGCCGGTCCTGCAGATGCCGGGCATTTGTTGCCAGGGCATCGGAAAAGGCCTAAAAGAAAATACCCATAGTGTCTTTTACCCAAGGAGGCCCCCATGTACCCCATGGCCCTGTACAGCCTGATTGTTGCCCTTGTCCTGTCCCTTTTCGGATGCAACGGACTCGACGCCGTCAGCAAACAGGATATCTCCGGCACCCCGACCAGCTATGCCCAGGTCAACAAGGAACCAAACCCGGCCCTGGTCGGCTGTTATATGCGAAGCCGGCCCAGTGAGTACAACCGGCCAAACAAATACGAATTCTGTCTTGTAAAAAGTGGCCAGGGCTACGCCTTGTATTACTACATGATGGATGGAAAGACACTCAACACGTTCAAGGGCTGGACTTCTGCCGTCATCAACGGCGACTGCCTGACGGCGGACTATGACGGCGCGACCTACTGCGCCAAGAACGGCGAAGTCCTGCAAACAACCACCGGCAGCTCCGATGAGCACCGCATGTTGCCCATGAACTAGTATCGCGTTCGCAAAACAACGGCACCCGGAAGAACCCGTGAGACACCGCCGACCAAAACGGCCGGGCGAGAGCAAGCAAGGAGAGTGAGCATGGCCGGGCATCGGCTCTGGTGGTTTGCGGCAGTGGCGGTTTCTCTGGCGGCGGCAGCAACGACCGGCTGGGCGTCAGGCGTCTCCGGAGCCTTGCCCGGCCTGCTTTGCGGTCTGTTCCCGGCGGTGGTCGCGGTGGCTGCCGTGGTTGCGGCCGAGGCGCGCCGAGGCCGGGAAGGAGACGCACTGGCGCGCCTGCTTAGCGACCTGGAGGCCGGCAAGACGCCAGCCATCCCGACCTTGCCCGAGGCCTTGGCCCAGGCCCTGGCCCGGCTTGGCGAGAGCGTTCGCACCACACGCGGTTTTCTCTCAGGCATCACCAAGGGCCTGCCCATTCCCTATTTGCTGGTCGACGCCAAGGAACGCGTGCTCTTTACCAACGCCGCCACCCTGGCCATGCTGGAAATCGACGGCCCGCCCGAGCGCCAGCTCGGCCGCACCCTGGCCGAAGTCTTCTACAACGACGCCACGCGGGCCACGGCGGTCGGCAAGGCCATGAACCAGGGCCAGGTCTTTGCCAACCTGGAAGTGACCATCACCGGCCATCGGGGCGGACGGCGCGACGTGCTGGCCAATGTCTTCGCCCTGCGCGACACGGCCGGAGAGACCATCGGCGGCCTGTGCCTCTACCTCGACATGACCGAACTCAAGGCCAAGGAAGCCGCCATCTGCCAGCAAAACGACCAGACCGCGACCCTGGCCCGACAAGCCGGCGGCTTGGCCGCCGATCTGGCCGATGCCGCCTCAATCCTGGCCGATCAGGTGGGACAGGCCAGCCACGCCGCCAGCGACCAGCAGAGCCGCATGGGACAGGTGGCCGATTCCGTCACCCACCTGGGGCACGCCGCCCGCAACATCGCCGAGACGGCCCGGGAAACCGACGGCGTGGCCAGCAAAACCCGCGATCAGGCCGCCGGCGCCGCCGACACCATGAACCGCGTGCTCTCCGGCATGGCCGACCTCTCCACCAAGGCCGCGGCGCTGGGCGGGCACATGGAGATTCTGTCCGGCCAGGCCACGGAAGTCGGCAGCATCCTGGGGGTCATCTCCGACATCGCCGACCAGACCAATCTCCTGGCCTTGAATGCCGCCATCGAGGCGGCCCGGGCCGGCGAATCGGGTCGGGGCTTTGCCGTGGTGGCCGATGAGGTCCGCAAGCTGGCCGAAAAGACCATGGCCGCCACCCGTGAGGTGGAGCGCAACGTCACCGCCATTCGCAACAGCGCCGAAACCAACCGCCAGGCCACCGGCGAGGCTGTCGCCCTGGTCGAACAGACCACCCGTATCGCGGGCGAGGCCGGGGCAGCCCTGGACGCCATCCTGACCCTGGCCCGGGAAACCTCGGCCCATGTGCGCACCATCGCCGAGACCGCAGCCGAGCAGACCAAGGCCGGGGAGCAGGCGGCCAAGGCCGGCACCGATGTTGCCCAGGCCGTGTCCGAGACCTCCCAGGCCATGGCCGAATCCGCCCTGGCCGTGGAGGAACTCTCCCGGGTGGCCGACGCGCTCAATGCCCTGTTTGCCGGCTCCGCCGCCGGATGACAGCAACGGCCTTTGCGGCTATAGAGCGCGCATGTGGGAAATGTTCATCATTGTCGCGGTGGTCTTCATCAGCGTCAGCGCAGGCCTGTGGCTGGTCATCCGCAAAACCGTCCGTCGTCGCCATGATGTCATCACCCCTGGCAGATTCGATTTCGATGCCTTCAAATCCCGTGAAATCTCCGGGCGGGGCGTACACGACACCACCCGCCTCGGCAAAAAACGCTGACCCGCCAAGCCGCCGCGCCTCCCGGCCAACTTTGGCGCGACGTGTTCGCAAGAGGAGTGCCCTATGCCGACCCTACGCATCCTGTGCCTTGCCGCCCTGCTGCTGACCTTTTGCGCCGCTGCCGCCCTGGCTGAAACGCCGACCGAACTGGCCGGCATCGGCCTTGGCGAACCCGTGGCCAAGGCCAAGGGACGCATCCACACCCAAAAGGCGCGCACCATGGACGACTCCCCCTGGGTGCAAAAGATACCGGTTGCAGGCGACAAGTTCTTCTCCGGCGGCTACGTCCTGGTCGGCGTCTGTGCCGCTCCCGGAACCGTGGCCCGCATCAAGATGCGCTACCGCGACGACGGCCTGGATTTCTTTCGCACCATAAGCGGCGAAATGCTCAAGCGCTACGGGGATCCGACCCAATACAAGGGCGACTTCGAAGGCCGCACCATGGGCAACAAGTGGGGCTTTTCCGATTCCCGGCTGCGGCCGATCAGTCTGATTCTGCAACGCACCGAGGGCGAGGACCCGGAACTCGGGGCAGGCACCACGCTCAAACTCACCAACTGGGGCCTGCTTGAGGCTGAACGGGCCTGCTGGCAGGAACGCCACGGCGCGCCCAAGGCCCCGGCAGCCGCCCCGGCCAAGAAAGCCGCCCCGGACCACGGCTACCTCCCCCGCTAGCGAGGAGCATCCCATGCAGCAACCCCAGTTCGACGACACTCTGCTCACCGGCTTTGACTCCATTGACGAGCAGCACCGCCTGTTCCTGGAGATGCTGACGGAACTCAGCAGCCAGATTGAGACCGGGCAGCACCGCCAGGGCGTCCTGGACGCTTTCCAGGGAATGCGCCTGTACGCGGACGGGCATTTTGCTGACGAGGAAGCACTGATGCTGGGGCACAACTATCCAGAGGTTGCCGCGCACCAACGCCTGCACGAGACGTTTCGGGCCATGGCGGCGCAACTGGAAGCGCGCATCGGCGAGGGACCGGGCCTTGTGTCCCTGGAGACCCTGGAATTTCTCGGGGCCTGGTTCATCGGGCATATCCGCAACGAAGACCTGCGATTTGCGGCTTTTGCCCACGGGAAATAACCACGCCCAAAAACGGGGCCGGCCAGTCCTTGCGGCCCTAGGGCAGGGGCGGGGAAAATGACAAGAGCTTGGCAACCGGTGGTTGCCAAGCTCTTATCGCACCAAAAAACTGGAGTGCTAGGAGAAGAAGTTGAAGGTCGTGCCGCCGCTGCCGAACAGCGAGGAGAAATCCAGGCCGCCGCCGCCAAAGGAGCCGAACAGGCTGCCCGAGGTGCCGCCAAGGCCGCTGAAGTCCAACGAAAAGCCGGTTCCGCTAAACAAAGAGGTGAAGTCAAGACCAGTACCACCCGTTCCGAACAGATTGGTACCCAGGGAGAACCCCGTTCCGCCGGTCAGATCAAGTCCGAAACCGGTGGAGCCTAACGTCCCGCCAAGGTTGAGGTTCTGAAAAAGCGAACTGAAATCAAACAGTCCGCCGCTACCGGATAATGTTGCCATGTTGCCCTCCCAAATCGATCTCTTGTGGCAATTCCCTCACCACTTTTTCTAAAAATCCCCTGCCCCGCAACCCACTTGCCAAAAGTATCCCGCAGGTCTGCACAACTGAGGATAGCACCATTTATCCCCCACGCGCCGTGATGTCAACACCGGACGCGCGCGCTCCGTATCTTCTTTCCCTCAGTCCCGTGCAAGCAACGCACTGCCAGTCTCCATGACAACTGAGATACACCAGCAACACTGTCAAAATCTGCAACAAAAAGACTATTGTTCCTCTTATACACCAAAAATTTGGCTAGCCTTTTCCCCAATATTTCCGAAAAGCGGCCGAATATTACCGTAATAATATTTTTGAAAGACGACGTTTTCCGAACAACAGGCCAACAAAATTCCAGAATACGAGTGCCCGGCCAAGCGACACTCCACGAGGGCGCACCAATCGTCCACTCAGTATAAATCCTCAGCAACTACAGTACGGGAATTTCGAACAGACAAGGCCAGAGAGGCTATCCGCCTCTCCAACCAGCCTAATTTAATGAGCATTTCTAACTGGCTCCCGATCCACCAGCAGCGCAAAAACATAGCGCTCGACCACTTCCAAAACAACCACATCCGGCCGTTCGGCCTCGATAATGTCGGGCCAAAACGCATGGGTCCACAAGAAGACTGACCGGGAAAACCGCTCCGCCGCAAACGGCTGCATGGCCCGGGCAAAGGAATCATGGAAGAAAACCGCCCGGGGCCAATCCGCCCGGCCTGTTTCATAGGCCGCCCGCTCCCGCTCGGGGTGATCGGCCGGATCGGGATAGTTCCCGGGCGAGGCCGGCCGGGCCAGGGCAGGGGTCCGCTTTCGCGGCACAATATCGTGCTCCTGCCAGATGTCCGGCAACAGCAGCATCTCGGCCAGATCCCCGCCGGGACGGTCCTTGGCCAAAAGCTCGTAGTCTCGGATGTCCAGGGCTTCCATGGCCGGGAACTGCCGCCCCAGAGCCGCAACCAGGGTCGAGGCCCCGACCAGGCCGCCAAAGCCGTTCCAATGCGTGTCGGTCTGCAGGTAGGTCCGCTGGATCGTCCTGGCCTGGGTCAGGGGTTCGCGCAGATCAAGGACCGCAATCCCGGCAGCCCGCAGACGCGGCACGATCTGGCCCAGACGCGAGGTCGGGGCCAGGGGATGCAGGCCCGCCGGCAGGAAATCCGGATAGACCCGCTCTTTGTTGGGCGCAAACACGATGCAGTAGGCCACTCCCCGGGCTTGCAGCCAATCCCGGCGCTCGGTCTGGACGCGCACCATCTCGTCCATGTCGTGTTCGGACAGGGGGACAACATTGAGATAATCGTCCAGGGCCTGTTCGAGGTTGTAATACAGCCAGCCCTCCCGGCCGACGATGACTCCGGGAACCGGCGATTCGTCAAAAAGAGCCAGCCGGACCCGGCTGCCAAGCCGGATCAGATGATCCCGAAACGGCGCGGCATCGCGCACATGGGCGGCCAGGGCCGGACCGTATCCGGCCGGATTGCTCCAGGCCTGGGCCAGGGACGGCAACGCGGCCAGCGGCCTGTTCTCCACCGCCAGCCGACCGCCGGAAATCCCGACAAGCGGCAACGCCAGGGGCGAAGCCAGAAAAACGACAAACACTGCGATCTGAAGGAAACCGGCAATACGGACCATAGGACTAGAACCTGGCATAGATAAAAGGGGCATAGCCGCCGGCGGCCATGATCATGGCCGAGGCGGCCAGCAATCCGGCCATGGCCACCAGCTGGCCAGTGGCTGCAACCGACGCGGCGCGGTCGCCGAAGCGTCCGCACACCCCTGTCCACAGCCGGTCCAGGGGCATGGCAAAAAGCACGGCCACGGCCAGGGCAGTCAGCCGCTGCCGGGTGGCATCCACCATCCAGGTGTAGGCGAACCCCTCAGTGGAAAAGGAAAACAGCGCCGAAAAATAGCGCGCCGATACGGCAAAATCAGTGGCCCGAAACAGCACCCAGCCAAGCATCACGGACAGCAGGAGATAGGCATGGCGCAAGGCCGCCGGCCGGGCATCGAGCCAGCGGCCAAAGGCCGTGCGCTCCAGGGACAAAAAAACGCCGTGCCACAGGCCCCAGATGAGAAAATTGAGCGTCGCCCCGTGCCACACGCCGCACAGGGCAAAGACGATGAGCAGATTGGCCTGCACCCGCCACGGCGCACACCGGCCGCCGCCCAGGGGAATATAGAGGTAGTCGCGAAACCAGGAGGACAGGGAGATATGCCAGCGCCGCCAGAATTCACGCACCGAGCGCGAGACATACGGATGCTCGAAGTTCTCCGGCAGGTGGACCCCGAACAGGCGGCCAAGGCCCACGGCCATGTCTGTATAGCCGGAGAAATCATAATAAATCTGGGCTGTGTAGCAGGCCAGCCCCAGCCAGGCCGTGCCCATGTCAAGCCCGCTGGAACGGCCAAAGGCGGCATCGGCCAGCGGGGCCAGCGTCCCGGCGACGAGCGTCTTTTTGGCCAGCCCCACCGCCACCCGCCAGGCGCCCTGCCGCACATCCTCAAAAGTGGGCCGGGGCCGGACGAGTTCCGGGAAAAGCGGCCCGAACCGGGCGATGGGACCGGCGGTGATCTTCGGGAAAAAGGCCATGGCCGCGGCAAAACGTGAAAGGCTCCTCTCCGGGGCCAGCCCGCCGCGGGAGACGTCTATAAGATAGGCGATGGCCCCGAAGGTGAAAAACGAGATGCCCAGGGGCGAAGCGCCGCCGCCGTACTTGTAGCCGGCCAAGAGGCCGAGGTTGGCGGCCACGCCGACGGCCGTCAAGCACTCCCGGGCCTTCCCCTGCCCCCGGCCGATCAGCCGGCCCAGCAGATAATTGCCGAGGATGGCCGCGGCCAGGACCGGCAGTCCGGCGGCATCGGCCAAGGCAAAATAGACCGCACTGGCCCCAAGCAGCACAAGGCCCCGCGCCCCAGGCGGCGACAGGTAAAACACCGCCAGCACAATCGGCAGGAAATAATACAGGAAAATCGGTGAATCCAGCAGCATGCGCACTCCTTGCGCCACGTCTCCAGACCGGCAGTCCGGCCCTCGCTCTATTTTGGAATCTGCGCCAGCCCGACCCAGAGAAACGAATAGAGCGACAGCGCCAGCATGGCGGCGGCCAGGACGCCGGTAACGGGCAAGGTCCGGTTTACGGCCTTGGCAAAGCGGGCCAGGGTCATGCCGGCCATGGCCCCGATGGGAAAGAGATAGCGCCCCTGGGCCTGAAAATCATTGACCCAGGAATGCCAGGTGGACTGGAAAATGGTCAGCCCGGCGAACGTGAGAAACACCAGCAGCGCGGCAATGCCGCCGGACCCGCCGTGCAGGGCCAGGGCCACGGCCAGGGCCCCGGTCAAGGCCCAGAAGACGTAGCCGACGTAGCGGTAGTAGATGAAGGGGGCGTAAATTTTCATGTAGTCGTAGACGCCAAACGAGGTGCGAAACGTCCAGATATGCCAAGTCCAGATGGAGAAGAGTTGCGGGTAGGTCAGGCCCTGTTCGCGCATCCGCAGGCCCCAGAATTGGGTGCCTGCTTCCTGGGAGGAGGGCTTGTAGTCTTTGATGGCGTATTTTTCGGCGTTTAGGGTGGGCACTTCGGGGCGTACGGTGCGATTGACGTAGACGTTATAGCCCCAACGCGCGCCAAAAAGGGTGGCGGCCACGAGGAAGACCAGAGCGGCGTTTTTGGCCGCGGCTTTGAGGTTGTGGGCGGCCAGGCCGCAGACGCCGAAGAAGGCCAAAGTGAAACCGGCCAGGACATAGTAGTTCTGTTTGGAGATGCATATAAATCCAAGCAAAATGCCCAGTATGAGGAGAAGCCGGGTCTTTGCGGCCGGCTGCCCCGTTGGCGTCGGAAGGACCGGCGGATCAAGGCGGGCCACGGCGTAGACCATGCAAAAAGACAGGAACAGGGGGAAGGCGTCGCCATTGAAATAGCTGAAGACGTACCAGACTTGCGGCGTGATGAACAGCGGCAGAAAGGCAATCTTGCGGTTATCCGGCAGCCGGAGAAACAGGCCCATGAGGACGGCAAAGAGAAAGATGTTAAAAAAACGCAGGGCAATGTAGTCCGGCCCAATAAACGGGCTGACGAGCTTGGCAAACTTTCCGGCAAAAAAATAGACGACGTCTAGCTGTTGCAGATAGGTGACGCCATAGTTGCTGAAGGTATTGGAGAGCCTGGGGTCGTCCAGGGCCGGGAAATCCCAGTAGGAAATGAAATAGCGGCCGGCGTTGACGTGATCCAGTTCGTCGGGGTGGACGTTGAGCCGGCTCTCGAGCGCCATGGTGCTCATGGCCGCCAGGATGCCGACGGCCACGAGTCCCAAGAGCAGATTTTTGAGGACGGATTTGAGCATGCGTCAGGAACTGCTCGTATAGACGGCATCCAGGACTGTTTTCGCGCCCATGGCCAGGACAATGTCGGCCAGGGCCTGGCCCAGGGCCACGGCCTGGGAGCGCGGACCGGTGACGGCGTCGCGGAAGGTCTTGCCGGTTTCCGGGTCGGCCACCAGGCCCTCAAGGTGCAGGGCGCCGCCGCAGAGGGTGGCGTAGGCGGCAATGGGCACCTGGCAGCCGCCTTCCAGGCGGGCGAGGAACCCCCGTTCGGCCGCCACTGTATCGTGACTTTCAGGATGGTCGAAAAAGGCCAGCATGGCGGCGGTTTCCGGGTCGTCCAGGCGGTATTCCAGGCCAAGCGCCCCCTGGGCGGCGGCGGGCAGGAACTGCGGCGGCCCCAGGCGCATAGACTTGGGCGCGGACAATTCCAGGCGGTTGAGGCCGGCGGCGGCCACGATGATGGCGTCAAACCGGCCGTCCAGAAGCTTGCCCACCCGGGTGTCCAGGTTGCCGCGCAGGTCGACAATGGACAGGTCCGGGCGAAGGGCCAACAGCTGGGCCTTGCGGCGCAGGCTGCTGGTGCCGACCGTGGCCCCGGCCGGCAGGGCGGCCAGGGAATCGTAGGCCACCGACAACAGGCGGTCGCAGGGGTCCTGGCGTTCGGGGATGATGCCGACCACGAGGCCTTCGGGCTGCTCGGCCGGCACGTCCTTCATGGAATGGACAGCCAGATCGGCCCGGCCGTCGAGGAGGGCTTCCTCGATTTCCTTGACGAACAAGCCCTTGCCGCCAACCTTGGCCAGGGGCACGTCCAGGATGATGTCGCCCTTGGTCTTGATGGGCAGTAGATCGACAATAAGCCCCGGGTAGGTTTCGCGCAGCCGGGCGGCCACGTGGTTGGCCTGCCACAGGGCGAGCTTGCTGCCGCGGGTGGCGATGACGAGTTTTTCACGCATGTGTGTATCCAGGCGCTTCGTACGCGGGTTTGGCGTGGACCGGCCAGCGCCGTTGGCAACAGACCGGGCGCGGGCCGGCTTCAGGAGTCGTCGTTGGCCCGCCTTTAATGGCAGGAGGCGCAGTTGCCGCCGGCACAGCCGGAACAGCCGCCGCCCGAGGATGTGGCCGTGCGCGCCCCGGTCTGGCCGCCGCCGGTGCGGGTGCGACAGGCGGACATGAGTTTCTTTGTGTCGCCGGACGCGCATTTGGGACAGATCGGCGTAGTCGTGGCCGAACTGGAAACGATCTCTTCAAACTGGGCGCCGCATTTGTTGCAGCAATATTCGTACATGGGCATGGACAGATGCTCCTTGGCATGACCGGCCGGGGCCGGGGGTGTCGTCTTATCGGTCTTCGAGATAGGGGCCAAGCTCCATGACCGCCTCGAAAAGATAATAATCCACAAGCTTGCACAGCAGGTGGCCGATGGTGATGTGCACTTCCTGAATGAGCGCCGTGCGTTCATGAGGCACGAGCAGTGCATAGTCGCAAAGCGGCACGATGCCCCCGTTGCGTCCGGCCAGTCCCACGGTTGCGCACCCTTTGTCGCGGGCGGCGCGCAGGGCGGCCAGAACATTGGGGCTGTTGCCCGAGGTGGAGATGCCGACCACCACATCGCCCGGCGCAGCCAGGGCCTGCACCTGCTTGGCGAACACCCGGTCGTAGCCGTAATCGTTGCCGATGGCGGTCAGGACGGAGGAGTCGGTGGTGAGCGCCAGGGCCGGCAGGGGCGGACGTTCCAGTTCGAAACGGTTGACGAACTCGGCGGCCAGATGCTGGGCGTCGGCAGCCGAACCGCCGTTGCCGCAAAAAAGGATCTTGCCGCCCCGGGCCAGGGACACGGCCATGGTGCGGGCCGTCTTGTCGACAAGCTCCGCGTTCTCGGCGAAAAACCGGGAGCGCAGGGCGCTGGCGTCCTCGACGTAGGCGGTGATGATGTGGAGCGAATTTTCCGACATGGCCTTCCTCGTCCCGACGCCGAAGTGCGCCGTCGGGAGCATCCTTGTAGCCAAAGGCCGCCCCGCTGACAACGTCGGAGGTTGTGTGTTTGAATTCCGCCGAAAATAGGCTAGCATGCGCAAACAACAGGGCAATGGGACGCGGCAGGCATGGAACCCACACTTCTTGGCCGGGTATCGGATGAACGGTGCGTGAGCCTGATCGGCATGGCCGGGGCCGGGAAATCAACCCTGGCGACCCTGCTGGCCCGGCGTCTGGGCTGGGCCTGCCTGGACACCGACCGTCTCATCGAAGCCCAGTGCCGGGAGCGCCTGCCCGACATCCTCGACCGCTACGGCCTGCCCGGGTTTCTCGGCATCGAAGAAGACGTGGTGGCCGGGCTTGGCCTCAAGCGCTGCGTGGTGGCCACGGGCGGGTCCGTGATCTACGGGGCGCGGGCCATGGAGCGGCTCAAAGCCATGGGGCCGGTGGTCCATCTGTCCATTGATCTGCCCACGTTTCTGGCCCGGGTGGGCGATCCCGGCGAGCGCGCCTTTGTCATGCCCCGGGGCATGACCCTTTCCGATGTCTATGCCGAGCGCCAACCCCTTTACGCCGCCGCCGCCGATATCACGGTGGTGAGCTGCGGGGTGACGCCTGAGGCCTGCCTCGAACACATTTTGCAAGGAATCCAGTCGTGACTGCATCGTTTCCGGCCTCGCGCACCCGTGGAGTGCTTAAAAAACTGGCGTCGCTGTATGCCGACATGGACGCGGCCTATACGGCGGCCGCCGCTGCCGCCGGGCTTTCCTGCGCCGGCTGCGCAGACAACTGCTGCGTGAGCTTTTTCCAGCACCATACCCATGCCGAGTGGCTGTATCTGCACGAGGGGCTGGCCAAACTACCGCCCGAGCGCCGGGAAGCCTACGAGGCCCGGGCCAGGGCCTATGTTGCGGCGGTGCGCGAGAGCCTCGCCCTTGGCCAGACGCCGACAGCCATGTGCCCGGTCAACGACGACGGCCTGTGCGGCCTCTACGAACACCGTCTCATGATCTGCCGGCTCCACGGCGTGCCCAACATCCTGCTTGCCGGCATGCACATCCGTGAATTCCCGGGCTGCGGCCCCTGCCAGACCCTGACCGCCGGCGGCGGGGCCAAGGCCATGGACCGCACCCCGCTGTTGCGCCGGCTGGCGGCCTTGGAGATGGAATTATGGGGCAGCCGGCCCGGTCGGCCGCCCAAGGTGGACCTGACCCTGGCCGAAATGATCCTGGCCGGCCCGCCCGGGAAATAGCGGCGCGTTCGCAAAAACTTTTTTGGGAACAGAGCGCATCTCTTTTCCGTGTTGCTTCCGAGCAGGGAGCCAGGGAAAGGACCGGACGCAACACGAGGCCGAACCGCAACGAGGGGGAGACATGGACGTCGCGCGATTGTTTGGTGGCCGCCCGCTTCTGGTCCTGGCCGTACTGGCGTTGGGGCTGCTGGCGGGCTGCGCCCGCACCACGGTGTCGCACCTGGAGTCCCGGCCGGTGGTGGCGGCCACGCCCACGACCCTGCCCATGAAATATTTCCGGTTTGAATTCACCGGCAAGCCGGCCGGCGACGGCTACAGGATTCAGGGCCGGGCCGTGCCGGTTTCCGACGATCTGCCCCCCTGGGTGGACCGCCTGGAAGAACTGACCCTGGCCGCCTATCTGCGCAGTCCGGCCGGCGAGGTCATCGCCGAGAGCGAGAAGCCCTACAAGGGCATGGCCCTGGGCCAGGGCGCGGCCGTGCCCTTTGAATTCGACCTGTCCCCGGCCGGCGACGCCGCCGGCAACTACGCCGTTTCCTTTGGCTACAAGGCGATCTTCGGCTCCCAGAAGGCGCGAAACGCCGTGGCTCCCAAGGGACCGCCCCCGGCCGGCGCCGTCTTTTTCGCCGGCGAGGGCGCGGTGCGGATGCAGTAGCCGTCGCCGGTCCGGCCTACAAAATTGTCGCGCGCCCTACACAATCGTCGGGCGCGTTGGCATTTTGGCGGTCGGGCTTGTATGGCCAAACGGCCTGCCGGGCCGTTGGCGACATTTTTTCGCATTTGGCACGGCCTTTGTATAAGACCAGATGACCCCGGTGCCCGGGGGGCAGACGCCAGGGAATCCTCCACCCGACCGGCTGCCGCCCGAAACCTCCTTGGATGGCTGATGGTTTGGCGTTCCGCGTTTTCGCGAAAGCGGCGTTGCAGCGATGCAGCGCCGCTTTCGTTTCGGCGCTTTCCCCTTTACCGCCGCGCCGGGATACGGTAGCGCCAAGGAGCCGGCAAAGCGTTGGAAACGCCGGCGCTTTGCCATGATCATCCGCATTGCCCTGCGCAATCTCCTGCACGACCGCGTGCGCCTGGCCGTCACGCTGACCGGCGTGGTCTTTGCCGTGGTGCTCATCGCCGTCCAGGGCGGCCTCTTTGTCGGCTTCACCCGGGCCACCTCCTGCGTCATCGACAACACCGAGGCCGAGATCTGGGTGGCCTCGCGCGGGGTGCGCAACTTTGACGTCACCCACCCCCTGCCCGACCAGAAATTCCATCAGGTCCTGGGCATTCCCGGCGTGGCCAAGGCCGAACGGTTCATCGTGCGCTTTGCCAACTGGAAAAAGCCGGCCGGCGGCCAGGAATCGATCGAGGTGGTGGGCTTTGATCCGGCCTCGGGCCTGGGCCGGCCCTGGGCCCTGACCGCCGGCAGCCAAAACGCCCTGCGCCTGCCCGACGCCGTGGCCGTGGACGAACTCTACCTGACCAAGCTCGGCGTCACGGGCCTTGGCGACCGGGCCGAAATCAACGACCGCCGGGCCAGGATCGTGGCGCTGACTCGCGGCATCCGGTCGTTTACCACCTCCCCCTACATCTTCACGTCGTTTGAAAACGGTCTCAAATACGCCGGCTTTGCCCGGGGCCAGAGCACCTATCTGCTGGTGCGCCCGGTTGCCGGCCTTTCAACCGAGGCCCTGCGCGACGCCATCCGGGCCGGCGTTCCGGACGTGGACGTCTTTACGCGCGAGGAATTTTCCGGAAAAACCCAGTATTACTGGATGTTCACCACCGGAGCCGGCATGGCGCTTTTAATCGCCGCCTCGCTTGGGCTGGTGGTCGGCGGCGTGGTGGTGGCCCAGACCCTCTACGCCACCACCGTGGACCATCTGCCGGAATTCGGCACGCTTCGGGCCATGGGCGCACCCGGCGGCTACATCCACCGCATCATCGTGGCCCAGGCCGTGGCCGCCGCCCTGGTCGGCTATACCTTTGGCATTGCCATCAGCTATTTCCTGGTCTCCCTGGCCGAACGCGGCGGGGCCTCCATCCTGCTGCCGCCGGGCATGGCCGTGGGCCTGTTTTTCCTCACCGTCACCATGTGCGTGACCGCCGGGCTGGTGTCGATCCGCAAGGTGACCCACATCGACCCGGCCATGGTCTTCCGGGGGGCCTGAGCCATGATGCCGGGAAAACCGCTCCTTGAGGCCCGCCGGGTGGCCAAGACCTTTACCCTGGGCAAAGTGGCCGTGCCGGCCCTTCGCGGCGTGGATATGGCCGTGGCGGCCGGCGAGGTCGTGCTCCTTATGGGACCCTCGGGCAGCGGCAAGACCACGCTCCTTTCCATCCTCGGCTGCATCCTGGCCCCGACCAGCGGCAGCGTGGCGGTCATGGGCCGCGAAACCGCCGGCCTGCCCGAGGCCGAGCTGGCCCGGGTGCGTCTGGCCCATTTCGGCTTTATTTTCCAGGGGTACAACCTCTTCCCCACGCTTTATGCCGAGGAAAACGTCCGCGTGTCCCTTGATTTGCGCGGGGTGGGCAAGGCCGATGCCGTGGCCCGGTCCCGGGCCGCCCTGGAATCCGTCGGCCTTGGCGACAAATTTCGGGTGCTGCCCCGGGACTTAAGCGGCGGCCAGAAGCAGCGCGTGGCCATTGCCCGGGCCTTGGTGGCCGAACCGGAAATTTTGCTGGCCGACGAACCGACCGCGGCGCTGGACTCCGAAACCGGCAAATCAGTCATCGGCCTGTTGCGCGAGCTGGCCGTCACCCACGGCCGTTCCGTAGTCATCGTCACCCACGACGCCCGCATCGCCGCCTTTGCCGACCGGGTGATCCGCATCGAAGACGGCCGCATCGCCGGCCAGGGGCAGGAATTCGTATGATGCAGCGCGGGGCCGTTCTGCTTGTGGCCGTCCTCATGATCGTTGGCGGAGCGCTGTGGCTGCGCGTCAATACCCAGCCCCGCAAGGCAGTGCCCGTAACGGCCGCGACCCCGGCCGCCGCCCCCTCCACGGCCATGCCCCCGACTCCGGCCTGGGTGGCCGCGCCCGGCCGGGTGGAGCCGGTCTCGGAGGAAATGCGCCTGGGCTTTGATATTGCAGGCAAACTGGCCGAAGTGAGCGCCGAGGAAGGCGACGTGATCAAACAGGGCCAGATCCTGGCCCGGCTGGCTGCCGACGAATTTGCCGCCCGCATCGACGCGGCCGAACAGGTCCTGGCCGCCCGCGAAGCCGCCCTGGCCAAGGTACTGGCCGGAGCCCGGGACATGGAGCGCCGGGAAGCCAAAGCCGCCCTTCAGGAGGCCCGCACCGTCTCGGAGGTGGCCCGCATCGAACACCAGCGCCGCCGCCAACTTCTGGCCAAGGAAGTGCTTTCCCAGGAAGAGGCCGACCGGGCCGAACGTGAATACAAGGTCGCAACCGACCGCATGGACGCCGCCCGGCAACGCTTCCGCCTCGTGGACGATCCGGCCCGCGAGGAAGACGTCAAGCGGGCCATGGCCGAGGCGGCCGAAGCCCGCGCCCGTCTGGCCGAAGCGCAAGCCCTGGCTGCCAAGGCCGTCATCCGTTCGCCGATCGACGGCGTGGTGCTGCGCAAACACCGCCGGGCCGGCGAGATGGTGTCCGTGTCCTTCGACACCCCGGTGGTCACGGTGGGCGACATCAGCCGGCTGCGCGTGCGGGCCGACGTTGACGAACGCGATATCTCCCGGGTCAACCCCGGCCAGAAAGCCGTCTTCATGGCCGAGGCCTACGGGGAGCGCCGCTTCACCGGAACCGTGGTCCGGGTGGCCAAAATACTCGGCAAGAAAAATATCCGCACCGACGAACCGGCCGAAAAAAACGATACCCGCATTCTCGAAACGCTCATCGACGTGGACGCCCCGGCCGAGCTGCCCGTTGGCCTTCGCCTGGACGTCTTCATCCTCACCGCCCCGGACGCAGAAAAAACCCTGCCAGCCTACACGCCCTAAGCCGCTGCTGGGGCGCTGCCCCAGACCCCGCCGGGGGGGGATCATCCCCCCCGGACCCCCTGGACGGGAAGACCGGGGCGGATGGGGGAAGGCTTGGCGGCCCCGGCCCGCTCTCGTCTTTTCTTGCCCAACGTTCGCTTCCCGGCTCGGCAATGCACTCGGCCACATCGAACCAACCCCAGGTGGGTTTCCAAAGGGCTCAGCCCTTTGGCCGCCGGAGGCACTCTTCGCCTTCGCCTTTCCGTCCCTGCCCCCGCTCCCTACCCGAACACCTTGATATCGGCTCCGAGCACGCCGACGATGCGGTCGTTGATGCGGATGGGGGTGGAGATGGTCAGGCAGTATTCGTTGGAGGCTTCGGACATGTAGATGGGGGAAATGGCGGTATCCTGGTTGGCGATGACGCCGGTGAACCAGGGACGGCCGGACCAGTTCTTGCCGCGAACGGACCCGGTGGAGGCGGCGTGAAACCCTGCTGGCGCGATATTTTCCGTGATTTGAATCCCTTTGGCGTCGGTGGCGTAGAGGAGTTCCAGAAAGGTGTTTTGGGCCAGGGCCTGACGCATGAGGCGTTCCATGGCGGAACGGTCGAGGGCGGCCATTTCGGACGCCCCGGCCAGCTCTTCGACGGCATCCTGGGCGGCTCCCTGGCCGATCAATTTGAAGACGCCGTTTAGCTTGATGAGTTCTTCGATTTCCCCGCCAAGCGCTTCGATGGTGGCGGCGGAGCGGACCATGCCGTCGGTGGTGCGGCCGGACAGGTCGCGGATGCGTTCGATGGCGGCCTGGATGCGTTCGCTGGCCGCCACCTGCTCATCGGAGGCCTTGGCGATGGACACTACCTGGGCAGAGGCGTCGCCGGACAGGGTGACGATCTGGCCAAGGGCGGCCCGGGACTGGCCGGCCAGGGTGGTGGCGTCGTCCACGGCAGTGGCGGCCTCGTCCATGTGGCGGATGTTTTCAAAGGTGCCGCTTTGGATGGCCTGGATGACCTTGCCGACTTCGGCGGTGGCGGTCATGGTTTTTTCGGCCAGTTTGCGCACTTCGTCGGCCACGACGGCAAAGCCGCGTCCGGCCTCGCCGGCCCGGGCGGCCTCGATGGCGGCATTTAAGGCCAGCAAATTGGTCTGATCGGCAATATCGGAAATGACGGTCATGACCTGGCCGATGGATTCGGCCTGCCGGCCGAGGTCGGCCATATTGGATTTGAGCGACGCGGCCAGGGTGGAAACCCTGCCGATGGCGGCCACCGAGTCGTCCACGACCGAGGCTCCTTCGGCGGCCCGGCGACGGGCTTCCTCGGCGGCCGAGGCGGCCTGCTCGGCGCTTTTGGCCACGGCGACCGTGGCGTCCACCATGACGGCCACGGAGTCGGCGGTTTCGTCGATGCAGGTTTTCTGCTCTTCCGCGCCGGACGAGACGTCGCGCGCTTCCTGGCGCAGCGAACGTGTGGCCTCCTTGATGGAATCGGCCACGCTTTCCAGGGTTTCGCCGGCTCCAAGCATCCCCAGGCGTCTGGCTTCATCCTTTTTCACGGCCCGGCTGGCCTCGCGGGAGGCTTTTTCGGCGGCAGCGGCATGTTCCTCGATTTCGGCGGCGCGGGTTTTGGCCAGATGCAGCTGGCTGTCCAGGGTCGCCACCATGGTTTCCAGGCTCTGGCGCAAAAGGCCCAGGCGGCCAATGAAGCGGGGATCGTCCGGGAGCCGCTCCATGCGGCCCTCGCCCACCCGGGTGGCATAGGCGGCCAGCAGTTCCAGGGGGCGCATGAGATTGCGGCCAAGCAGCAGCAAAAACAGGGTCACGAGAACAGCGGCACACACCACAGAGGTGACGGATGAGGCGGTCAGGACCTCGCCGGGCGCGGCGTCGAGCAGTTTGGACAGCGCGGCCAGATCGGCCCGGGCCGTGCTTTGATCCGTGCTCCCCAGGTCGCGTTCAACCCGGGCCAACGATGCCTTGGCGGTGTCGATGGCGCTGGAAAGCCGCCAGTTGGCCGCGACATTGGCGGCCAGGACGACGAGGGCAAAACCGAAGATGGTGGTCAGGGTCAACCGCAATTGCAGGGATACACGCATACGCCCCCCGTGACACAAATGGGAATGGAAAGAGGTGGCGGCCGATCAGACCCACCCCACGTGGTCCGACCGGCCGACACACAAGAACCGGAACAGTTTCGACGATTCGCATCACACGGCAGTAGCAAGTCAACTTCCTGGAACTAATCGCGTTTTTTGAAAAAACCGGAATCCTTGCCTATGAAACCCGGTCCCCCGGGGCGACCGGGACCGAGGCCCCGACCAGGGCCATGCCGCCGGCATGGCGCACGGCCAGGATCATGCCGTGGGAGACGACCCCGCGCAATTTTCGGGGCTTGAGGTTGGCCACCAGGGTGACCTGCCGGCCGACCAGCTCTTCGGGTTTGAAGTGTTCGGCCAGCCCGGCCACCACCTGCCGGGGCGCGTCCTCGCCAATGTCCACGGACACGGCGTAGAGCCGGTCGGCTCCGGGCACCGGGGCCACGGACAGGACATTGCCCAGGCGCAGATCGAGTTTGGCAAAGTCTTCGTAGTCCACTTCCGCCGCCGGCCCGGGCTTGGCGGCCGGGGCCTTGTCCTTGGCCTTGCCGGCCTCTTTGGCCGCTTTGGCCTTGGGGGCCGGGGCAGGTTCGTCCTTGGCCGCGACTTCCAGGCGGGGAAAGAGATTGGAAGTGAGCGCCACCTGGGTCCCGGCCGCAAGCGGGGCAAAGGCCACGGCCTCGTCAGTCAGTTTGACGGCGGCCGGGTCCTGGCCGAGCTGGGTTAACAGCGTGGCGGCCGCTTCGGGCATGACCGGCAGCAGGCAGACGGCGACCTGGCGCAGACCGCCAAGGACGTTTCGCATGACGGTGGCCAGCCGGTCGGTGCGGCCTTCCTTGAAAAGCGTCCAGGGCGCCATGGCGTCGACGTATTTATTGAGTCCCCGCACGAGTTCCCACAGGGCGTCAAGCGCCCGGGAGAATTGGGCCGAGGCAAAAAGCGTCAGGTAATTGGCCACGGCCGCTTCGGCCAGCTGGGCCAGATCGTCATCGGCGCAGTCGGCGGCCGCCTCGGCCGGCATGACGCTGCCGAAATACTTGGCGGCCATGGCCAGGGTGCGATTGGCCAGATTGCCCAGGTCATTGGCCAGATCGGCGTTGAACCGGCCGACAAAGGCCTCGTCGGTAAAGCTCGCATCCGCCCCGAAAACCATCTCCCGCAGCAGAAAATAACGCATCCCGGACAGGCCGGCCCGGGCAGCCATGGCGGCCGGTTCGACGACGTTGCCCAGGGACTTGGACATCTTGGTGTCGCGCACCAGCCAGTAACCGTGGACATTTAAGCGCTTGTACAGCGGCAGGCCCATGGCCAACAGCATGGTGGGCCAGAACACGGCATGGGGTTTTAAAATATCCTTGGCCACCAGATGCTCGGCCGCGCCCCACCAGGCCGGGAAATCCGGGGCGTCGGGCCAGCCGGCGGCGGTCAGGTAGTTTATGAGGGCATCGAACCAGACATAGGTGACGAAATTGGCGTCAAAGGGCAGCTCCACGCCCCAGGTCAGACGCGACTTGGGCCGGGAGATGCACAGGTCGTCGAGCGCCCCGGATTCGAGCAGGCTGACCACCTCGTTGCGGTACTGGCGCGGGCGGATGAAATCCGGGTTGGCCTTGATGTGGTCGAGCAGCTGGCCCTGGTACTTGGACATGCGAAAGAAGTAGTTCTTCTCGGCGATATAGTCCGGCTTGACCTTGTGGTCCGGGCACAGGCCGTCGACCAGTTCCTTTTCGGTCAAAAACCGCTCGCAGCCCTTGCAGTAGTGGCCGCCGTATTCGCCGAAGTAGATGTCGCCCTTGTCGTAGACCAGCTGCAAGGCGCGTTTGACAGCGGCGATGTGGTCGGCGTCGGTGGTGCGGATAAAACGGGTCGGCGTGATGCCAAGGGCCGGCCACAGGCTGGAAAACAGGCCGCTTATGACGTCGGCGTATTCCTTGGGCGTCTGTCCGGCCTTGGCGGCCGCCTCGGCGATTTTGTCGCCGTGTTCATCGGTGCCGGTCAGGAAAAAGACGTCCTCGCCGCGCAGGGCATGGAACCGGGCCATGGCATCGGCCACGATGGTCGTGTAGGCGTGGCCAAGGTGCGGCTTGGCATTGACGTAGTATATGGGCGTGGTGATGAAAAAACGATTCACGATCCGCTCTCCGGTTCACGAGAAGGTTTGCCGCCTTGGCGGGCGTCCGGGCGTTTGGGCCTCGAACGGGGTTGTGGCTGTTGCTCGGGAGCGGCCTCGCCGCCGGGGAGCGGGGGGCGGCGGCCGGGACGACGGCCCCGGCGCGAGGAGCGGCCGGCTCCGACGCGGCCTTCGCCCTGGGGCGGGTTGGCCCCGGCCGGAACGGCGTCCTTTGCGGCAGCGGCGGCGTCGGGGCCTGTGCCCTCGGGAGCGCCAGGAGCGGCGGCTGCCCGGGGCGCGGCCGGGGCGCCGGCTTCGCGGCCACGGCGGCGCTCCTGGTCGCGGCCCTGGTCGCCACGGCCTTGCTGGTCGCGGCCCTGGTCACGGCTTTGCTGGTCGCGGCCGGCCCCACGCCGTTCGCCGGCTGGTCCCTCGCTGCGCCGGGATTCGCCCCGGGGGGCGGAGCGGCCGGATTCGGGGCGCGGCGACGGGGCCCGGGGGGCGTCCGGCCGGGGGGGCTCAAAACGCGGGATGTCGGGGCGGGAGCCGTCGGCCGCTTCGATGACGCCTTCCGGGGCAACCGGACGGTTTTCCACGGCCTGGGTCCATTCCTCCACCGTCATCTCGCGTTCGTCGCCGGCCTCGTCAAGGACGGTGACGGTTTCCCGAAAGAGGTTGGTGCGCAGCACCTTGGCCATGCCAAAGGCCGTGGCGAACTTCTTGCCGACCCGGGGGCATTTCTTCTGGAACTGCTCGTAGTTCTCCTGCTCAAACGACAGGCAGCACAGGAGCCGGCCGCAGATGCCGGAAATCTTGGTGGGATTGAGGAACAGGTTCTGTTCCTTGGCCATCTTGATGGTGACCGGGGCGAACTTGCGCATGAACCGGCGGCAGCAGCAGATCTGGCCGCAATTGCCGATGGCCCCGAGCATCTGCGTCTCGTGGCGCACGCCGATCTGGCGCAGTTCGATGCGGGTGTGGTAGGCCTTGACCAGATCCTTGACCAGTTCGCGGAAATCGACACGGCCGGGCGCGGTGAAATAGAAAACGATCTTGGTGCGGTCGTGGAGTACTTCCACGTCCACGAGCTTCATCTCCAGATTCCTGGTTTCGATGCAGCGGCGACACCAGGTATGGGCTTCGCGGGCGAGCTGGTCGTTCTCGCGGCGGGTGTCGACGTCTTCCTGGGTGGGCAACCGGAAAATGGGTTTGAGTTCCTGTTCCAGGGCGGCTTCGGGCGGATCGTCGCGCACGACGACAACCCGTCCCATGCCGAGGCCCTGCTCGGTCTGGACGAGCACGTCGTCGCCCATGGCCACCACAAAGGGGCCGGATTCGAAATAGTAAACCTGTCCGTGGTCACGGAACTTGATGCCGAGGATATGGCTCATGTACGCCCTATGTATGCGCCGCGTCGCGGCGGTAATCATCACCGAAACGTGGTTTATACTCCATATCTAGGCAAACGGCAAATGGCGTCACCGGGCCGTCATATTTTTTCACAAAGTCGTTGACAAACTCCCCCCACCTGCGTAGACCCCGTCTTCGCCGCGCATGAGTGCAGCGCGGGCCATTAGCTCAATTGGTAGAGCAGCGGACTCTTAATCCGTTGGTTCAAGGTTCGAGTCCTTGATGGCCCACCAGAGATTTCAAGGGGTTCCGGTTTATCACCGGAACCCCTTTTGCGTTGCCCCGGCCGATGTCCGTCCCGACCATTCCCCGGCTGTGCCGCCGCAAGACCAAAATTCCTCATCGACTGGCAGTGGCCTCTTTGCTATTTTACAAGGAAAAATCGCTTAGTATCGATGGGGACCACTGTCGCTCGTACGACTTCGAACACCTTTGGCGCAAGGGATTGCCATGGATTTCAGCATTGCTATTCTTGCACAACCCAATGACGTCTATTGGAGGGCGGCTGAGGACGTCGTCTATCCTTTGCGAGACGCCCTTTCCGGCATGGGCTACGCCGTCGAAATCCTGACACGAGACCTCTCCGACAAGTCCGTCAACATCATCTTTGGGTTGCAGGATGTCCCGGACTTTCCTCTCAACGACATTCCACCAAATTCTATAATTTATAATATCGAGCAAATCACCAAAGGGAGCAAAGCACTTCAACCGCACTACATTGAATCACTGTGCAATTTTACGGTTTGGGATTACAGCGAAAGGAATATAGACATATTGAAAAGAAATTTCAAAGCAACATCCATTCGCCACATACCGCTTGGATATGTTCCTGAAATGGTCTGCTTGCGGGATGATTATCCAAAGGACATCGATGTCCTCTTCTACGGATCGATGAACAAACGACGGCAGTCGATCATCGACGCATTACTTGAGCGTGGCCTAAACGCGGTCGCGGTTGGAAAAATATTTGGGCACGAACGTAATTTTCTGATCGCGCGGTCCAAAATAGTCTTAAATATGCACTATTATACGCCAGGCATATTCGAAGAGGTCCGCATGGGCTTTCTTCTCGCCAACAAGAAAACGATTGTTTGCGAACGCAACGCAGACACCACGGTGCCGCCCGCATTCGAAGACACATGCGCTTTTGCGCCGTATGAAGCGCTTGTGGAGACTATCACCCGATTGCTGGCACACCCCGAGCATTGCGCCGAGCAGGGGGCGCGCGGCCAGAGCTGTTTCACCAAACGCCCCTATGCCGACATCCTGGCGGACGCCGCCCGCGAGGCAGCCCCCCGCCCGAGCGGCCGGCGAAGTCTGCCGACGCGGTTAAACGCCGGTTCGGGAAAGGATTTCAAAGAGACAGACCTGAATATCGACATCAACCCCCAATGGCGGCCGGACATTCTGCTCGACCTTTCCGCACCCCTCTCCCAGGGAATCGTTTACGCGACGAGGCGATTTGGCGACGTCACCCTGCCCGCCGGGCACTTCAGGGAAATCATCGCCAACGACGTGTTGGAACATGTGCCCGACGCCATCGCGACAATGACCAATTTCCTGACGCTGCTTCGCGTCGGAGGAGTGTTGTCCCTGCAAGTACCCTACGACCTGTCCTACGGGGCCTGGCAAGACCCCACGCATGTCCGGGCCTTCAACGAAATGAGCCTTAAATACTATACCGACTGGGCCTGGTATGTAGGATGGCGGGACTATCGTTTCTCGGTGACCGGCATTTTATACTCTTTCAGCGAATCCGGGAAAGCCCTTTACGCCCAAAACAAAGACATTGCGCTTCTGTTGCGTACGCCGCGGGCGGTTGACAGCATGCAGGTTACTCTTGAAAAAAGGGCGTGTACTGACGCGGAAAAGCGCGAATTTGATCGTCACCATCGAACGTTCTACAAATAAGGCTTCAATATTATTACAAATACATGAATTACACGCCCTCTAGAAACAACATGAACCCGTACCCCAGCAACGCATTCTGTTATTAGCTGGCAACAATATTGGTTCGTAAAAATATCCCCCGAGGGATGCGCCTGCCCTGCAAGGAGAAATCCCTGCAACAGTCCAAAACCCCGGGCTTCGGAAACGTACCCCGATCCATTTTGTTTTATTAGAAAAGTTGGACAATTCCCGCTGTCCAGGCCGGACACGCGCAGCAGCCTCCTGTCCGACGATCCCCGGGCGACCGCCTGCCCGTCCTTGCCGAGGCCCCTGGGCCCAACCTCGACCACGCCGCCCCACTGGAGCGCCATAAGCCGGCCGCTGTTGCGCGTCATCGGCTTTGGCGTTGTCCGGGGCCGGGACTCTGACGGCAAAAAGCCTGACCCGCCCGACCTCGCCGTCCGGTTTGGCAATGTCCCCAGGCGCGCCGTCCACTACCGCAGTCACCTTTCCCGACCAGAAGCCGGCCCGTAGACAACCCAAGGCCAAAGGCTCCGCAGCGCTGCCACATGCAAAAAAGTCCCAATACATTGGTACAACGGATATTCTCACTTGTATCTATTTTAGAGGAGCTGTGCTTCAGACAAATAACTCCCGGCCACGCCAGGATAATGCTCCGCAGTGGCGACTACCGCCAAAAAGAGTACCACGAATTATCCCAACATATTATTCGGTTGCACTATTCCACCAGCAGACGGCCGGCTCCTCCCAAGAAGCATGACAAGCGCCCGCCTCCCTGATAGAGGTCAACTATGGAATGGATTTTTATCTGCATCGCCATGGGTATTGCCGCCCTGGTCGGCCTGTTTGCCATGGCCGGCCACGGCCACGACGGCGAGTCGGTCAAGGGACACTTCGATTTCGACCGCTACAAGCAAAACGAGCTTTCCAAGCGTGGACTTTTCGACAAAACCAAATGGTGACCACGACCGGACTGCAGGCCCGCGCAGCCGGACGGCCCATTGCCTCCTGCCGCGCGGCTGGGAGCAATGGCCGCGCCGCGCCTGGGGATTCGTTTCCGTGACCACGCCGGACAACGCCCGGGAAGCGTTCTTTCTTTCGTAACGATATGCCCGTATTGATGCCGGAGCCGGCCCGAGGTCCGGCCTGGGTCGGACCTCGGGCCGGCCCCCCGACCCAAACCACGGCGACACGCCCCAGAAGGATTTGGACATGAAGATTGCCGGCACGAAGCTGCCAAGCCGCGAGGCCAAGATGGCCGATGCCAGGGAAATGTGCCTGTCCCGTCTGCGGGCCGTGCCCCGGGACAAACGCGAGGCCGTGGCCGACGCCATCCTGGCCCTGGCCGATCCTGATTGGTGGGAAAGCCGGCCCAAAGGGACCGACGTGTTTCTGCTTATCCTGGAGGCGCGTCAGAAAGAGGCCATGCGGATCATTGCCGCGGCCACGCCGTAGTTTGTCGGGCCGGTCTGGATCGGCCCGCGCGGCTGCGACGGAAACGGGATGCGCCGGGCAAACTCCGGCCATGGCGATGCGCTGTCGGCCGGCTCAGCCGGCCTGGGCGGCCTTTTCGACGCAATAGACGATGATCGGGCTGCCGGGTTTGTTGACCAGTTCGTAGCGCGCCGCCCGCCAAGCCGCAAAATCAAGCTCCCGGCACCAGTTCCCCACGCGCCGGGCTTCCTCCTCTCCGCCCGGATGCCCGGTATAGCACACCACCGAAATCACCCCGCCCCCGGCCAGGACATCGCGGCTGGCGTCCAAGGCCGCCAGGGTCGTTTCGGCCCGGGTGGTCACGGTCTCGTCCCCGCCCGGCTGGAAGCCCAGGTTAAACAGCACCGCCGCCACCCGGCCACGATGCTCTGCCGGCAGGACCTCGGCCAGATGTTCGTGGCCTGTGCCGTGCAAACGCGCCGCGCCGGCCAGGGCGGCCCGTTTGAGCAACGCTTCGGTCGCAGCCAGGGCCGCCGGCTGGATGTCAAAGCAATGGACCACCCCGCCCAAACCCACCAGCCGGGCCAGGAAAACCGCATCGTGGCCGTTGCCGGCCGTGGCGTCCACGGTGATGTCGCCGGGCCGCGCCACCTTGGCCACGAGCGTCTGGGCAAAGGTGAGGGCGGCCGTGGCCAGAAAACGCATATCAGCCGCAGCAGCGCTTGAATTTTTTGCCGCTGCCGCAGGGGCACAAGGCGTTTCGTCCGGGACGCGGCGAACCGTCGGCGGCCACTGCCGGCGCGGCAGGTTCCGGCTCGTCGTCGAGCCGGCCGTCGACATAGAACCAGACGCCGCCTTTTTTGCGAAACCGGCTGACTTCGTGCACTTCCTCCGGCGTTTGTTCCCGGACATAGGAAGCGACAAATTCCACCACCCCGGTCTCGTCCGCCGCCCCGCCCTGGCTCGTGGCCAGGATGCGAAGGCCGGTCCAGTTCGTTTGCGCATTCCAGGTCAGCAGGGCCGCGGCATCAAAGCCCACGCGCTTTCGCGGCCAAAGCGTGCGTTCAAGGTAGACGGCGTCGCCTCGAACGTAGGCCGTGTAGCGCGAGCGCATGAGCGCCTCGGCCGTTTCAGCCCGGCGCTTGCCGGCCAGCAGGGGACCGCAGCACGCCGCATACGAAGCGCCGCTTAAGCAGGGGCACGGTTCGGTCATGGAGTATCCTTTACGAAAAAGTGGAAGGCTCTGGGCCGGGAATACTTTCACAGCCGCCGGGCCGGGTCAACGCCCTGGACCGTCCCTGGCCGGGCAAAGACGCCCGGGGCGGGGCAGGACGGCCGACATTCGCTGCGCCGCAAAGAGTGCCGTATGCGATACAGGTTCTCCCCACTTCGTGGCCTCGGCGCTGCTGTTGCATTCCCCCAACTCCGGCTGCGCGCTCCGGGTTGGGATGGACGGCGCGCGTCCAGACTGCTAGAACGTGCCATGCACTGGATTACCATCACTGTTACCGGGCTCCTTGCGGCCGGCTCCCTGGCCGCCCTGCTTGCCCTGTGCGCCAAGACCCGCGGCCACGGCATCGTCCCCGGCGGTTTTGATTTCGACCGCTATAAAGCCAGCGAACTGTCAAAGCGCGGCCTTTTTAACAAGGCCCGGTGGCACTGACCGCGCCCTCGCCCCTGCTCAATCTTTCCTGAAGCCTTGTCAGATTCCGCCCCTCGGGGTAGGGGAACAATGCCCGGCCGGGCCGTCCGCCCGTCGGACGCCGTCATCGCACCCGAGCAAGGGGACTTTGCCATGTCGTTCGATTCTGCCCGTTGGACCCGTGTGCCTGTTGGCGAAAGCGCCGTCTATCTCTATCCCCAAGGCCCGGACTGGTTCGTGCCCAATGCGGCGGCCGACGCGGTCTTACGCCGGGCGGCGGCCGGCACTGCAGCCGGCTGCGAGGACACGCTGTTTCTATCGCGCCTGCCAACGGCCGAGGCCACGCCCTATGCCGGCCGTCAGGCCGCCCTGGCCCTGGACAGCCTGGGCGAGTTGTGGCTGCACCTGACGGATCGCTGCAATCTGGCCTGCCGCCATTGCCTGTTCTGCTCCGGCCCGGCCGCCGCCCTGGAACTTTCGGCCCAAACAGCCCTGCGCCGCATACGGGAGGCGGCCGTTCTGGGCTGCCGCGTCTTCGCCTTGACCGGCGGCGAACCGTTCTGCCACCCGGATCTTGGCCGCATCGTGGACGCGGCCCTGGCCGTCCCGGACAGCCATGTGGTCATCCTCACCAACGGCACGGGCTTTACCGGCCAGGCCGACCTGCTCGCCGGCTGGCCCCGGGACCGGGTCCATTTCCAGGCGAGTTGCGACGGGCTGGCCCCACGCCATGACGCCATGCGCGGCCAGGGGGCCTTTGCCCGCCTGAAGGCTGATCTGGCTGCCGCCCGGGACCTCGGTTTCGGCCTCACCCTGTCCTTTTGCCCCACCACGGCCAATGTCGGCGACCTGCCGGCCATGGTCGATCTGGCGGCTGCCGTCGGCGCGGCCGGACTGCATCTCATGTGGCATTTTGCGGCCGGACGCGGCCGGGACAACGACCGGCCAAGCGACGACGCCCTGTTTGCCGCCGTCACCGAGACGGCGCTGCGGGCCGAAACAGCTGGCCTGAGCATCGACAATCTGGCCGCCCTGGCCAGCCAGGTTTTTTCCCCGGCCGCAACCCGCCACGACGGCGCCACGGCCGGCTGGGAATCGGTGGCCGTCGGCCCCGACGGCCGGCTCTATCCCAGCCCGGCGCTCATTGGCGAAGCCGCCCTGGCCACCCCCATCGACGACGCGGCCGGCGGCTTGCAGGCGGCCTGGAAAACCAGCCCGGTCCTCGACAGCCTGCGCCGCACCACCAGCGCCACGGCCGACTCGCCCTGGCGGCTGGTCCTTGGCGGCGGCGACCCGGACCATGCCTGGCGGCACTCCGGCCGCTTCGACGGCGCCGATCCCTATCTGCCCCTGCGCGAACGCCTGGCCGCCTGGATGATCCGCCGCGAGGCCGAGGCCGTGCCCGACGCCCGCCCCAACCGGCCGGGACTGCGGCTGAAAATGGGCGAAACCCACGAAAGCTGCCACGCCCACGGCGAAGTGGCCCTGGCCCATACCAACTGCCTGCTGTCTATTGCCGGCCAGTCGAGTCTTGGCCACATCAAGGATTTTTACACCGAGGCGGCGGCCGTGGAAAAAGGCGACATCGTCAATCCCGTGCGCTATCCGCTGGAGATGGTCGAACACATCCCGGAATTTTTCCGGGTGCGCGGCTACGGCTGCGGCTCGCCCATTGCCGACGCCGGCCTCGTTGCCGGTGAGACCGTGGTGGATCTTGGCTGCGGGGCCGGGGTGGAATGCCTGATCGCCGCCCGGCAGGTGGGTCCGGACGGCCGGGCCATCGGCATCGACATGCTGCCGGCCATGCTGGCCCGGGCCACCCGGGCCGCAGCAGCCACGGCCGAGGTGCTCGGCTATGCCAATGCCGTCTTTTTCCAGGGTTATCTCGAAGCCCTGCCCCTGGCCGAGGGCACAGCCGACTGCATCACCTCCAACTGCGTGCTAAACCTCTCCACCAGAAAGCGCCGCCTCTACGCCGAAATTTTTCGAATTTTAAAACCCGGCGGCCGCATCGTCTTTTCCGACGTAGCCACCGAAACTCCGGCCACGGCCGCCATCTGCAACGACCCGACCCTGCGCGGCGAGTGCATCTCCGGCACGCTGACCCAGCGCGACCTTTTCGCCATCCTGGAAGAATCGGGCTTTACCGCCATGCGTATCATCCGGCGCTTTCCCTACCGGGTGGTGGGCGGCCACGATTTTTATTCCGTCACCGTGGAGGCCAGAAAACCGCTGGCCCTGCCGCCCAGGCGCAAGGTCCTCTACCGGGGACCGTTTCGGGCCGTGGTCACGGCCTCGGGCGAGGTCCTGCGGGCCGGCGAAGTGCGCACCATTGTGCTCCACGAAGAGGATCTGACCGGACACGCCTTGCTGGTCCTGGACGAGCAGGGCCATATCGCCAATCCGGATTTCGATGCCGGCGGCACATCGTGTTGCTGCGGCCCGGCCGCCGGACAGGAGATCGCCGCCCTGCTGCAAAAACTGCCGAAGCACGATGCACTCACGCCGCTGGCCCTGACGCCCCCGACGCCGTAACAGCCCGCGCGGCGCAGGTTCGATAAAACACAGGCCCCCGCGCCGATCTGCCCCCGACCAGCAACAAGGCCCGGCGACGCGCCATGGCGCGTCGCCGGGGCCTTCGATTGTCCCATCCCAACAAGAACATTTCCGTTGTCCGCTTCCGCCACCCGCTCCATTCCCTCTGAATCGACACCCTGTTGGCGGACAGACGCTACGGGATGTGTTGCGCTTTGGGGGGCATTGCGTTACGCACTCCCCATTCATTCGAGTCGGGGAATCACCGGATGGTGTTGGAGGAACTTATGAAGCCGTTTCCGTTGACAGTCCTTATCATTGGCAACGCCCTGCTGCTGGCGGGCAGTGCCCTGGTCGGCGACGGGCCGGTTGCATATTGCCTGTTGGCCGTGTCGTTTCTGTGCACCACCGGCTTTCTCCTGTGGACCAAAAATAGCGTGGAAACGACCTGCGCCCAGGTCTCAGAGACCTTTGCCGCCATGACGTCGAACAAATTCGACTGTTTCCTGACCGACAACGCCCTGCTCCAGGTCGCAGCCCTGCGGGAGACCATCCTTCCCCACGAAGTTGCGCTCAAGACGCGTCTGAGCCGGGACGAGGCCATGCTGGCCAATATCATCACGCCCATGGCTATCATCGACGAGAAGGGCAATATCAGCTGGCTCAATGAATATATGGTGCGCCTGACGGAAAACGACGGCACGCCACAGCAATATATCGGCAAGCATTTCTCCCAGTTTTTCTATGGCGATTCCCGAGAGACCATCGGTGAAACGGCCATTCGTAGCCGTCAGAAGCAGTCCTCCAAGACCGAATTTGATACCCGTAAAGGCCATCACAAGTTCATCAGCATGTTTGCCACGCCCATAATGGATTTTGACAACAAGCTCATCGGCGGCTTTATCTCCGTGGCCGACTTTACCGGCGTCGTGCTCAAAGAACGGACCATTACCGAGCAGAATCACCGCATTGCCAACGGCGTCAAGGAAGCCACGGCCGTGGCCGAAAGTCTGGCCGAGGCGGCCGAACACATGACCGCCCAGATCAGCCAGTCCACCCAGGGCATGGAAGAACAGCGCGCCCGCACCACCGAGGTGGCCGCCGCAATCGAGGAAATGAACGCCACCATCCTTGAAGTGGCCCGAAATGCCGGCGACGCCGCCGCCACGGCCGGACAGGCCAATTCCATGGCTTCCACCGGGGCCAATCTGGTGGATCAGGTCATAAACGTCATGGAATCGGTCAATACCAAGGCCACGAGCCTCAAATCGGAAATGCGCGACCTGGGCGAACAGGCCCAGGGCATCGGCCAGATCATGCAGGTCATCTCCGACATCGCCGACCAGACCAACCTGCTGGCCCTCAATGCCGCCATCGAGGCCGCCCGGGCCGGCGAGGCCGGACGCGGCTTTGCCGTCGTGGCCGACGAAGTCCGCAAACTGGCCGAGAAGACCATGACCGCCACCAAAGAGGTCAGCAGCTTCATCCGGGCCATCCAGGACAGCGCCGGACGCAACATTGCCGCCACCGACGAGACCACCCACGTCATCGAACAGGCCGACACCCTGGCCCACGACGCCGGCGACGCCTTGCGCCAGATCTTAAATTTCGTGGAACGGACCTCGGATCAGGTGCGCGGCATTGCCACGGCTGCCGAGCAGCAGTCCGCCACCTCCGAGGAGATCAACCGCTCCACCGACCACATCAACACCATTGCCGAATCCACGGCCGGGGCCATGGCTGTAGCGTCCTCCGCCGTGTCCAATCTGGCCCATCTGGCTTCGGATCTGCGCACGTCCATGACCCGGATGCACCTGGACGAGTAGCCCGGGGCAAAGGGGCGGCATTGACACGGCCCAGTTGGAGGCTTACGCCTCTTTTTTAAGGATTACGCGGCAATGGGACCGACCGAATAGATGCGGCGGCCCCCAAGAAAGGGTTGTCGACCATGGAATTGTTCGGGCTCTCGCTCACCTGCTATCTGCTTGGCGCGCTGTGCGCCCTGGTGTTCGGGGGACGCGAAGCAGCCAATCGCCTGGCCCCTGCCGCCGCAGTCGCCGGCTCCCTGGCCGGACTGGCCGGGGTGCTCAGCGCGCCGGTCAGCGCGGTCAGCACCGTCACCCTGCCCTGGGGCCTGCCCCTTGGCGCATTTTCCCTGGGGCTCGACCCGGCCACCCGCCTGTTTCTCCTGCCCGTGTATATCCTGGGCGCGGCCGCAGCCGTGTCCGGCAGCCTGCATCTGGCCGGCCACGACGCCGCCCATGCCGGAAGCGACCGGCGTGGCCCCCACTGGTTCTGCTTTCACATCCTGCTCCTTGGCCTGTCCCTGGTCATGGCCGCCCGCGACGGGGTCCTGTTTCTCATTGCCTGGGAAGCCATGTCCCTGGCCCCGTTTTTCCTCATCAGCCTCAATGACGACGAAGCCGAGGTGCGCGAGGCCGCCTGGGTCTACCTCGTGGCCGCCCACATCGGCGCGGTCTGCCTCATCGCCTTTTTCACCCTGGCCATGGGCCAGGCCGGCGGCAGCAGCTTCGAGGCCATCGCCGCCGCGGCCCGCTCGGGCCAGCTGACCGCGCCGTCCCTCCTGTTCTTTCTGGCCCTCATTGGTTTTGCCGCCAAAGTCGGCCTGATCCCCTTCCATGTCTGGCTGCCCGACGTCTACGCCGCCGCCCCGAGCCACGTCACCGCGCTTATGGCCGGGGGCATGATCAACGTCGGCATATACGGTCTGTGGCGCACCCTCGAACTGCTTGGACCGTCCGCCCTCTGGCAGGGCTGGCTGCTGGTCGCCCTGGGACTGGCAAGCGCCCTGTATGGTATCCTGCGCGCCCTGGCCCAGGGCAATCTCAAACGGCTTTTGGCCTATTCCAGCGTGGAAAACATGGGCCTGGTCTGCCTGGGCCTGGGCCTGGGGCTTATCGGACGGACCAGCGGCAACACCGCCATGGCCGTCCTTGGCTTTTCCGGGGCGGTGTTCCACATGTTGTGCCATGCCGGTTTCAAGGGACTGCTCTTCCTGTGCGTCGGCGAGGTCCTGGCTGCCGTTGGCAGCATGCGCATCGCCCACCTGGGCGGGCTGGCCAACCGGCTGCCCGTCGTTGGCGGAGCGTTTTTCCTGGCTGCCGCCGGGATTGTCGGCCTGCCGCCCCTGCCCGGCTTTCTCGGCGAGCTGGTCCTGGCCCTGGCCATCCTGACCGGCCTTGATCTGCCGGGGCTGCTGCCCCGGGTCGGGCTGGCCGCATCCCTGGCCGCCCTGGCCGCTGTCGGCGGCTTTGCCCTGGCCGCCTTTGCCAAAGCCGGCGGGCTGGCCTTTCTGGGCCAGCCCCGCACCCCGGCTGCGGCCAAGGCTACCTCCCCGGCCCGGCCGGGCCTGGTCCCCATCGCCTTTCTGGCCGGTTGCCTGCTCCTGGCCGCCGTTTTCGCTCCGGGCCTGCTGGCCCTGGCCGGACAGGCCGCCCTGGCCTTCCCCGGCATGGACCCGGCCCCGGCCCGGGCCGCCCTGGCCAAAGCCTGGAGCATAGCCCGCATCGTGAGCCTTTTTTCCGCCGGCATCGTGGCCCTGAGTCTTCTCCTGTTGGGGCTGCGCCGGAGGCTGACCGCCGCCCACGGCCGGCGTCGCGGCCCGACCTGGGGCTGCGGCTACACCGCCGGCACCTCCCGGGTGCAGTACGGGGCCGCATCCTTTGTCGAACCGACAACCCAAATCCTGGGCCAGCCCATGGGACTCGCCCGACGCCTGGACATGGACCCGGGGCTTTTTCCCAAGCGGGCCACGCTGTTTGTCGCCAGCCCGGACCTCATCCGCGGCCGTTTGTACACACCGCTGTTCGAGGCCATCGCCCGGGGCTGCGATGCGCTTAAAGTGGTGCAGCACGGCCGGGTGCACCTCTACATCCTTTACGTGCTGGCCACGGTCGTCCTGCTGTTGGCCTGGAAGCTGTAACAGTATGGATGCCCTCGCCCATTTCCTCGCCGCCCTCATCCTGGCCCCGCTGCTGCCCGGAATCATCAACCGCGTCAAAGCCCGCCTGTCCGGCCGGGTCGGCCGCCCCCTGCTGCAGACCTATTTCGATCTGGCCCGGCTGGTGCGCAAGGGCGTGGTGGAAAGCGAAACGTCAAGCTGGATGCTGCCCCTTGGCCCGGTCGTTTCCCTGGCCACGGCCGCCATTGCCCTGACGCTCTTGCCCGGACCGGCCGGAGCCTCGCCGGCCGCCTTTACCGGCGACTTCATCCTGGCCGCCTACTGCCTGGGCCTGGGCCGGCTGGCCCTGATCCTGGCCGCCTTGGACAGCGGATCGAGCTTTGAGGGCATGGGGGCCAGCCGCGAGGCCGCCTTTTCCGCCCTGGCCGAACCGGTGCTGTTTCTGTGCCTGCTGGCCCTGGCCGCCGGTGCGCCGGACATCTCCCTGTCCGGGATGCTCGGCCAGGGGCTGACCGGGGATCTGGCCCCGGAACGCCTGTTCGTGCCGGTGATCCTCTTTATTTTGCTTTTGACCGAAAACTGCCGCATCCCGGTGGACGATCCCAACACCCACCTGGAACTGACCATGATCCACGAGGTCATGGTCCTTGACCACAGCGGCCCGGACATGGCCGCCATTGTCTACGGCTCCTGCCTCAAACTCTGGTTTTTCGCCGCCGCAACGGCCCTGAGCGTCCTGCCGGTGCGGGCCATGGAGCCGCTGGCCGGCTGGGCCGTCTTTCTGGCCGGCATGGTGGTCGTGGCCGGGGCCGTGGGGTTGGTGGAATCGTCCATGGCCCGGCTGCGGCTTATCCGCGTGCCGCGCCTGCTCGGAGCTGCCGGGACCCTGGCCGCCCTGTCCCTGGTGCTGACGGTGTGGAGGTAGCCGTGGACCCGACCCAAACGCTGATGGTGGCCCTTGTGTGCGTCAATCTGGCCTATCTGGCCGTGACCCGCCTGCGTTCGCTCACCCGCATCACCGCGGTCCAGGGCGTCCTGCTGGCCGCCGCCCCCCTGGCCGTCCTGGGTCCCTCCCCCCACGGCCACGCCGTCATCCTGGCGCTTGGCGTCCTGGCCATCAAGGGCATCGGCTTCCCCTGGCTGCTGGCCCGGACCCTGGCCCGCCTGGAAGTCAACCCGGTGGTGGAGCCGTATCTGGGCTTTAACGTGTCACTTTTGGCCGGCGTGGCCGGACTGCTCTTTTCCCTGTGGCTGGAGACCCGGCTGCCGTTTCCGCCGGAACTGTTCCCGCCGCTGCTCTTCCCGGCCGCCCTGACCTCGATTTTTTCCGGGCTGGCCCTGGTGGTGGCCCGGCGCAAGGCGCTCACCCAGGTCATCGGTTATCTGGCCGCCGAAAACGGCATTTTCCTGCTGGGCGTGCCCCTGTCCGCCCAAGGCTCGGTCTGGCTGGAACTGTCGGTGCTCCTCGACGTGTTCGTGGCCGTCTTTGTCATGGGCATCGCCCTGCACCATATCAATAAAACCTTCGAGTCCATCGACGTCGGACGGTTTTGCTCGTTGCGGGACTAGACCCCTATGCTCGTTGCTCTCCCCCTCGTCCCCCTGCTGGCCGGCCTCTTGGCCCTGGCCCTTCGCGCCGACGCCCCCCGCCGGCTGCTGCTGGTGCTGACCGGCCTGATCCATGCCGCCCTGACCGGGGCCACCTACCTCTTTCCGCCAAGCCCGGCCTACGGCGGCCTGCTCGAACTCGACGCCCCGGGCCAGCTCTTTTTGTCCCTGGCCAGCCTGCTCTTCGTGGCCGCGTCCATCTACGCCGCCGGCTACTTAAGCCATGAAGACGCCGGTCCCAAACGCGATTTCCAGGACGGCGCAGCCTTTTCCAACGCCCCGGAGCGGGTTTTTTCCATGTGCCTGTGCCTGTTCCTGTCGGCCATGACCGTGGTGTGCGCCACCCGCAATCTCTCGGTCCTGTGGGTGGGCATCGAGGCCACCACGCTGTCCAGCGCCCCGCTCATCTATTTCCACCGCCACCGCCGCTCCCTGGAAGCCACCTGGAAATACCTGCTCATCTGCTCCGTGGGCATCGCCCTGGCCCTGCTTGGCAACATCCTGGTTTCCGTGGCCTTTTTCGATCCGGTCAGTCCCCTGACGTCCATGGGCTTAACCGAGATACTCCCCCGGGCCGGGATGGCGGCCAAGCCCTGGCTGCGGGCGGCCTTTATTTTCCTGCTGGTCGGCTACGGCTCGAAGATGGGCCTGGCCCCCATGCACAACTGGCTGCCCGACGCGCACAGCCAGTCGCCGTCCCTGGTTTCGGCCCTGCTCTCCGGCGCGCTTTTAAACTGCGCCTTCCTCGGCATCCTGCGGGCCGGGCAGGTGCTGACCGGGGCCGGCATGGGTGAGTTTTGCGGCGAGTTGCTCGTCATGTTCGGGCTGGTGTCCATGGTCACGGCCGCCGTCTTCATTGTCGGCCAGGGCGACTACAAGCGAATGCTGGCCTATTCCAGCGTCGAACACATGGGCATCCTGGCGCTGGGTGTCGGCATTGGCGGCGGTGCGACCTTTGGAGCCATGCTCCACGCCGTCAACCACTCCCTGACCAAGGGCGCGTTGTTTCTCATTTCCGGCAACATCCTGGCCGCCTACCACACCCGCTCCTGCCACGACGCCCGGGGCGTCTCCCGGGCCTTGCCCATCACCGCCGCCCTGTGGATGGCCGGATTTCTGGCCATTGTCGGCTCGCCGCCCTTTGGCATTTTTGTGAGCGAACTGACCATCCTGACGGCCATGCTGGAAAGCGGCCGCATCCTCGCCCCGGTTCTTTATCTGGCCGCCCTGACCGTCATCTTCGTCGGCATGGCCACCTCGGTGTGCCGCATGGTCCAGGGGCCGCTGCCCCCGGCCGTGCCCCAGCCCGGCCCGGAGCGGCTGCTGGCCGTTGGCCCCCCCCTGGCCCTGCTGGCCGCCACCCTGGTCTTTGGCCTGTATCTGCCCCGCGGCCTCGTCTCGCTTCTGACCCGGGCGGCCGCCGCCATTTCCCTGGGAGGCTAGGCCATGGAATTTCCCTACAACACATCCATTGCCCTGGCCGACGCGCCCCGGCTGCCGGTGGCCGAATTTCGCCAGGAAACGCTCACCCGGGCGGCCGCCGGCTGGCGGGTCCTGGCCCTCTTTGCCCTGCCTGGCGACTCCGGCCCGGGGCTGGCCTGCCTGCTTGGCCGCGACCGCGACGGCCGGCTGGCCTTTTTGCGCGCCCAGCCGACCACGGCCTATCCGTCGCTCACACCCCAGTGCCCCCAGTGCCACCTCTTTGAACGCGAGCTCTATGAGCAATGGGGCATCATGCCCGAAGGCCATCCCTGGCTCAAACCGGTGCGTTTTACCGGCACGCCGGCCCGGCCCGACCTGCCCCGCCCGGGTCCGGGCGTGACCGACTATTTCCAGGTGCGCGGCGAAGAGGTCCACGAGGTGGCCGTGGGACCGGTCCACGCGGGCATCATCGAACCCGGCCATTTCCGGTTCCAGTGTTTCGGCGAAGAAGTCCTGCACCTGGAGATCAGCCTGGGTTTCCAGCATCGGGGCATCGAGGCGGCGCTCGCCGGCGGCCCGGACCGGCGCACCGTGCATTTCATGGAAACGGCCGCCGGCGACACCACCATTGGCCACTCCCTGGCCCATGCCGCCCTGATCGAGACCCTGACCGGCCTGACCGCGCCCCCCCGGGGCCGGGCCATCGGCCGGGTGGCCCTGGAACTGGAGCGTCTGGCCAACCATACCGGCGACCTCGGCGCTCTGGCCGGCGATGTGGGCTACCAGCCGACCATGGCCTTTTGCGGCCGCATCCGGGGCGATTTTTTGAATCTGACGGCGCTTTTGTGCGGCAATCGCTTCGGCCGGGGCCTGGTGCGTCCCGGCGGCACGGCCTTTGATCTCGACGACGCCGTGATCCGGCTGCTCGACGCCCGTCTGGAAGCCACCCGCCGGGCCGCGTTTGGCGCGGCCGAGCTGCTTTTTTCCTCGTCCTCGGCCCTGGCCCGGTTCGAGGGCACGGGGCGGCTGGCCGCGGAGACCGCCCGGGACATCGGGCTGGTCGGTCCGCCGGCCCGGGCCTGCGGCCTGCCCCGCGACGCCCGCCACTCCTTTCCCCTGTCCGGGGCCGGAGCCAAGGACATCCCCATGCAGATCCACGATTTCGGCGGGGTCTACGCCCGCGCCCTGGTGCGCCGCCTGGAGATGGAGGCGTCGCTGGAATTTATCGACGCCGCCCTGGCCGATCTGCCCGCCGGTCCGGTGCGGCAGGCCCTGCCGTCCAACCTGCCCCCGGACTCGCTGGCCGTGGGGCTGGCCGAGGGCTGGCGCGGCGAGATCTGCCACGTGGCCGCAACCGACGCGAACGGGCAGTTTGCCGCCTACAAGATCGTCGATCCGTCCTTTCACAACTGGTTCGGACTGGCCCTGGCCCTTCGCGGCCAGCAGATTTCCGATTTCCCCATGTGCAACAAGAGTTTCAACCTGTCGTACTGCGGCCATGACCTCTAGGACGCCGAAGCATGCTTCATATCCTGCTTGAACGCCTGCGCCAGGGGCATCGCACCGTGGCCTTCCCCCGGGAAATGCCGGCCCTGCCGCCGCGCTTCCGGGGACTGCCGGTCCTGTCCGACGCGCCCTGCGCCGCGGGCTGTCCGTCCTGCGCCGGAGTATGCCCGACCGGGGCGCTTGGGGCCGACGCGGCCGGCCTCTTTCTCGACCTTGGCCGCTGCATCCTGTGCGGGGCCTGCGCTGGGGCCTGTCCGGCCGGGCGGGTGACCTTTTCCCGGGACCACCGGCTGGCGTCGAGCACCCGGGAGGGACTGGTGCTGCGTCCGGGCCTGCGCCCGACCGTTGCCCCGCTGGAGCCGGCCCGGCTGCAACTCTTTTCCCGGTCCTTGCGCTTGCGCCAGGTCAGCGCCGGCGGCTGCAACGCCTGCGAGGCCGACACCAACGTGCTGACCACCGTGGTCTTTGACCTCGGCCGTTTCGGCATCGATTTCGTGGCCTCGCCGCGCCACGCCGACGGCGTGGCCGTGACCGGCCCGATGCCGCGCAACATGCTGGCCGCCGCCCTGGCCACCTTCGAGGCCGTGCCCGATCCCCGGGTGGCCGTGGCCATCGGGACCTGCGCCATTTCCGGCGGGCTCTTTGCGGGAAACCCGGAAACCACCGGCGGGGCCACGCCCCATCTGCCGGTCGACCTGTTTATCCCGGGCTGTCCGCCCCATCCCCTGACCATCCTCGACGGCCTGCTGCGGCTGCTTGGCCAAAAAACGCCCTGATTCCAGCGGGCGTGCCCTTGGCTGGTGTTGCGAAAGAGCGGGCAAAGGTGCAAAAGGAAGGATCGGCGAACCCACACGGCCTTGATCCGCAACCCATCTGCCAAGGAGTCGAAATGCCCAACGCCACGAATTTCACGCTCTTTAGCGGCGGCGCCCAGGGCGCTGAAGCCGAATTCGGACGCCAGGCCGAACGCTACGGCGTCCAGGAGGTCAATTTCACCTTCGAGGGCCACCGCATCGAGCGCACCCGCGGCATCCGCGTGCTGACAAACGAAGAGCTGGTCAAAAAAGACGTGAGCCTGACCTACGTGTCCAAGCTCCTGGACCGCAAATTCAGCAACGGCCCCCAGATCCGCATGGTGCTGCGCACCATCATGCACCAGGTGGACGCCGGACTTGAAGTGTTTGTCGTCGGGGTCATCCACGAAGACGGCACGGTAACCGGCGGCACGGGTTGGGGCGCGGAATTCGCCAAGATCTGCAACAAGCCCCTCTATGTCTTCTGCCAGGAAAAAGAGGGTTGGTTCACCTGGAAAAGCGGTGCCTGGGAACCGTCCGCCGCCCCGGTCATCAGCCAGACCCATTTCACCGGCACCGGAACACGCTTCCCCAACGAGGCCGGTATCGCGGCCATTGCCGATCTGTTCGCCCGCTCGTTCGTCTGATTTACCTGACGACCTGACTGCCATGCAAAAGGCCGGGGAACCATCTGGTCCCCCGGCCTTTTGTTGTGCGGACGCGCCCCTTGTGCCGCGTCCGCGCAACGCATTGATTCTTTACGAATAAAGACTCTAAATACAGTCTCTTGTCGCGCCAAACGGTTTCACGGCCTTGTCTCAACGCGAGGTGAACCAGCGACGGGACGGTCCGGGACATCGCCGAAAAGCGGTGCGGTCCGGTCGGCCTCTTGGCCGAAGTCCTGCATAAAGACGGCCAGGGTTGCCCGCTCGCTGCGCCGCAGCGCCCGGTAGCTGGCGGCTTCGGTAAAGCCCAGGCTGTAAAGGTCGCACAGGGCGTATTCCCGGCCGGGCAGGGCCGGCAGGGCAAAAACCACGCCGCCGCGCCGGGCCAGCGCCTCCCGGGCCTGCCCGCCGTAGGCCAAGCCGTCGGCCCCGGTGAAGCCGTCGAAAAAGAGGAAATCCTCAGGCTGGCCGTAAAAGCAGTTCTTCACCACCACATAGTCCACCCGGTCGCCAAAGGCCTCCATGGCGGCCAGCACGTTGTGGGTCGAGGCCTGGACATTGGAGATGACCACCACCACGGTCAGGCGCACCCCCTCGGCCTCGAAGGCGTCCAGGAGCGGGGCCATGCCCCGGCCGCCGCCCACCACCCGGCCCAGATCCCCCAGGCAGCCGGCCGGGAAATCGAACAGCAGGATCGGGGCGGGCACGTCCAGGGCGTCGAGCACCATCCCCCGCTGGGCGGCCTGGCGCAAATCGAAGCTGGCTACGCCAAACAGCGGATCCTGAGGGGCAAGGAGTCCCCCCCGGGCGTCGCGCGCGCCATAGTGCTGGAGGAGTTGCCCCACCTGCCCGTCAGCATCATAGGCGGCAACGGGAAGCCCCCGCACACGCCGCAGATGATCGAGCAAGGCCCGGGAAAAGGTCGATTTGCCCGACCCGCCTTTTTGGCTGAGAATGAAAATCGCCCGCCGCATAAACGCTCCCGCCCGTCCGTCCGGTCAACGCCGGTCAAAGGTATCAAGGATGGTGAAAAACCGGGCCACATCGCTGGCGTCGTTATAAAAATGCGGCGACAGCCGGATGCGCCCGCCCCGGGGCGAGGCGGCCACGCCGGCCGCGTCGAGGTGGGCAAAGAGCCCCGACGGATCAGGATGGGCAAAGGACAGGATGCCCGAACATTCCCCGGCCCCCCGGGGCGAGACCACGGTGAGCCCGCGCTCGGCCAGTCCCTCGGCCAGCCCCCGGGTGACGGCAAAAATCCGCTGGGCCACGCCGGCCATCCCGACCTCTTCCAACAGGGACAGCGACTCGCCGTAAGCCGCAATGGCCGTTATGTCCTGGGTGCCCGGCTCGAAGCGCCCGGCTCCTTCTTTCAAGCAAAATTCCTCGCCCAGGCGCTCCTCGTCGCGCATGCTGCGCCAGCCGGCCAGGACCGTGGCCAGGGCCGGGGCGGCGGCCGGGGAGACGTAAAAAATGCCCAGTCCCATGGGTCCAAGCTGCCATTTGTGGCAGCCGGCGGCCACAAAATCGACGCCCAGGGCTGTGGCGTCAAAGGGCAGCGCTCCCAGGCTCTGGATGGCGTCAAAGCAGCACAGCGCCCCGGCCTCATGGCACAGCCGGATAAACTCGGCTGCCGGCAGGGCCGCGCCGGTCATCCAGTCCACGGTGGAGGCCACCGCCAGCCGGCAACCCGGAAGAAGCCGGGCGGCCGCTGCCATATCCACCACGCCTTCATGCCGGGGAATCTCGACCACGGTGACGCCGAGGCGAGCCAGATTGTCAAAGGGAAAGCGCACGGAGGGAAAATCTGGCCAGGTGACGGCCACCTTGTCGCCGGGCTTCCAGTCAAGGCCGGCCGCGACCAGGGACAGGCCGCAGGAGGTGTTGCCGGTAAAGGCCACGTGCTCGGGCGTTGTGCCAAGCAGCCGGGCGGCCCGTTCCCTGGCTTCGGCCACCAGGGCGATCCAGCGCATGTAATCCTTGGATGCCCGCCGCCAGCGTTCGGCAAAGACCTCATGCCCGGCCAGACAGGCCCGGCGCGGCAGGGGGGACACTGCTGCGTGGTTGAAAAACACCGTATCGGCCGTCACCGCGAATTCCCCGCGCCAGGACTCTTCGTTCATGCCCCCTCCCCTCTTTGCGTCTTGCGGCCGGCTGCCGCGCCCTCTGCATACGGAGGATGCGGCCTCGGGGCAAGGCCCTGGGGCCTCACAACGATGGGTCGGCCTCGGGCACCAGCCGGTCGCGCCGGGCCAGTTCCGGGAAAAAGCGCATCCACAAGGCGACCACGGCCAGAGTGCCGACCCCGCCGAAGACCACGGCCCCGGTGGCTCCCAATAGTGCCGCCAACACGCCGGACTCGAAATCGCCGAGCTGGTTGGAGGTGCCGATAAAGACGGCGTTGACGGCGCTGACCCGGCCGCGCAGGGCATCCGGGGTGTCGATCTGAATGAGCGTGGCCCGGATGACCACGCTGACCATGTCGCTGGCCCCAAGGAGGATCAGGGCCGCCAGGGACAGGGAAAAGGAGCGCGACAGGCCAAAAACGATGGTGGCCAGCCCAAAGACCGCCACTGCCCCGAACATGGTCGGCCCCACCCGCCGGGCCAGGGGAAAACGGGTGAGATAAAGCGACATGGCCAGGGCTCCAAGGCTCGGCGCGGCCCGAAGCGCCCCCAGGCCTCCCGGGCCAACGACCAGGATGTCCCGGGCAAAGACCGGCATCAGCCCGACGGCCCCGCCAAGCAGCACGGAAAAGAGGTCCAGCGAGATGGCCCCGAAAATGACCGGGCGGCTGCGAATGAAGTGCAGCCCGTCCAGGGCCGTATGCCAAAGGCTGCCCGGCGGCGCACTCGGGCGGGGAACCGGGGGGATGGACAGCACGGTGGCGCAGGCCACGGCGTAGACCACCGCGCCCAGGCCATAGACCACCCCCGGCCCCAGGGCAAAGAGCAGGCCGCCGGCCGCCGGTCCGAGGATCATGGCCGTTTTCCAGACCGACCCGCTCCAGGCCAGCATCCGGGGCAGGGATTCCTTGCTGACCAGGCCCGGCAGCAAGGCCTGGAGCGAAGGCGTCTCAAAGGCCCGGGCCGCGCCAATAAGCCCCACGCAGGCAAAAATGCCGCCAAGGCCAAGAAACCCGCCCATGGTTTCGGCCAACAGCACGCAAAGGGCCAGGGCCACCACCGCCTGGCATACCCCGGCGATGCGGCGGCGGTCGAAGCGGTCGGCCACCTGCCCGACAACCAGGGTGAGCAGGAACTGGGGGGCAAATTCCACCAGCCCGACCAGCCCGAGCATAAAGGCGCTGCCGGTTCGGTCATAGACCTGCCAGCCGATGGCCACGGCGGTCATGTGGTAGGCGAATCCCGAAGCGCTGCGGGCGGTCCAGAACCGGGTAAACGACGCATTGCCGAAAATTTCAGAGGCCATGGTGCATCCAGTCGGGAATACGGGTGGGAATCAGGCTGGGCAGCGGGCTAGCATGCCGAGCCGGCGGCGTCGAGAGGAACGGCCGCCGGCCCGGCGGTCGAGATGGCGGACGAGGTAGTGGCCAGGGCGGCAACCCGGGCCTGGGCCAGCCGCAGGGCCACGTCGTAGAGGGCCAGATAGAAAAAGGCGTAGCGCGAGACAAACGAGGTCAGGTCGTAATCCACGATGCCGTGGACAGCCACCTCGGCCACCAGCGCGGTCAGCACGGCGTAAAACATCACCAGGGCAAAGTCGGCCGAGGCCGCCCCGGCCGGCCCGCCCCCCCCGTCGCCCCCTGGCGGCCGGGCCAGACGGGCCTGGAAGGCCAGATAGGTCGGGATGGTGCGCCCCAAGGCAATAAAGCCCAGAAGCGCCAGCAAAAACAGCCCGACCAGCCCCATGTCGTAATAAAAGGCCAGATAGACGTTGTGTACTTCAAAAACCTTGACGTTGTAGGTAAAGCCCCCGGCCCCCATGCCGGCCAGGACCGTGCCCGGACGCTCGCCCAGGCTGCGAAAGCCATGGGCCCAGATTTTAAACCGGGTGGACAGGCCGGTGGCGTCGCTGTCGCTTGAGGTGGAGGCCTTTTTCTTGCTGAACAGGAGTTCGCCGGTGTAGCCGAAGCCGACCAAAAGACGGTCGATGTAACCCGGCGTGGTGATGAGCATCCCGGCAATGAGTACTACGACAAAAAGCGTGGTCTTGCGGAGAAATACCCGCCGCGTGGCCGGCAGGGCCAGAATCAGGAGCACGGCCGCGCCGAGAAACCCGAGCAGCGCCCCCCGGCTGGCCGGCAGAAGCATGGTGCAGAAAAAATACATGGCGCAAAGGCCCCAACCCACCCGCCGCCACGCGGTTCGGGCCAGCACGGCATAGCCGGCGGCCACGAACGAGGCCACGCTGAGAAGCCCGGCACTCTGGTTCCAGGACTCGATGCCGCCGGCCCGGATGGTGTAGAGATGGAGCTCCAAGGCCCATCTCGAAGTCAGATAGCGGTGGATGTCCAACTCATAGTACATGGCGGCGATGACCCCGATTGAGGTCATAAACGCACTGGCCAGCACGGTTTTAAGCAGCACATCCAGCCGACGCCGGGTGTCGCACAGCACCAGCACGGCCCAGTAGAGCAGGATATTGAGGAGCAGGCGGACAATATTGGCCGCGCCCCAGGCCGGATGCGGGGTCCACAGGAGGGTTACGGTCTCGGCCACAAAGACCAAGAGCAGCACCGGCATAAAGGCCGAGCGGGAGGCCAGCGGCAGCCGCCCCTGCCCGGAGCGGGCCAGCATCCCCAGGCAGGTGAAGCACAGCGGGAAGTAGTAGGGGTAGATGTGGAACTGGAGCGTGCCGGACACCAGATAGAAGAGGTTGGCGCAGGCAATAATGAGGGTAAAGGCCGTGGCGCACAGCCCGAAAAACGGGCTGACCAGACAGGCGAGAAACAGGACGGCCAGAGACACGCCGGCCAGGGAAGCCCACCAGGGGAGGCCATACGCCGCAGTCGCGGCGCCCAGCAGGCCGACGGCGGCGAGGAGGCCGACAAGGCAGGGGCCAAGGCGAAAAGGGGTCACAGGCACGGGACGCAGCGGGCCGGGTTAGAATTTCCCCGGCGAGGCCGGAGACGTTGTTGTGGCCGGACAATCCTGGGGACACACCCCGTGCGACCGCTCAAAGGCGTCGCATACGCCGTCGCCGCATTTGCCGGCCGGAGCGGCCGTGGAAGCAGCTCCCGGCGTGGCCGGGGTTGAAGCTGCCGGGGCCGGGCCGGCGGTGCTGACAGTACCTGGCGCGCCGCCGCAGTCGGCCGGGCACACCCCGCGCGACCGCTCGAAATCGTCGCATACCCCGTCGCCGCACTTGCCGGCCGGGGCGGCTCCCGGCGCAGCTCCCGGCGTGGCCGGAGCCGGGGTGGCCGGGGCCATGGCCGGACCGGCCGCGCCGCCGCAGTCGGCCGGGCACACGCCGCGCGACCGCTCGAAATCATCGCAGATGCCGTCGCCGCATTTGCCGGCCGGGGCGGCTGTGGGCGCGGCTCCAGGCGTCACCGTGGCCGGGGTGCCCGGGGTGGCCGGGGCGGCCGGGACCGGCTGACTGGCCGGGCGGCAGGCCGCGAACTCGGCATCGCTCACCCGACCGTCGTGGTTGGCGTCGCAACCCAAGTCCATGCGGCAATAATTGATAAAGGCCAGCTCGGTCAGGCCGCAGCCCAGGGGAGCCCCAGCGCCGGCGTCGCAACGGTTGTCCCGGCGAAGCTGCCGGAGCACCTCGCACGGTCCCTTCCCAGGCCCCGGACGGGTGGCCTCGATGGTCCGCATGGCCGCCCGGGCATCCCCGGAAAACCAGGTGGGCAGCCAGTGGTTGTCCGTGCCGACATCGAGCAGGTCCACGGCATAGCCCATGATCCCGCCCAGGAACCGCACACCCCGGCCCAGGGCCACCAGATAATTGATCTGCTCCGGGGACTCGTAGCGCCCGCCAATCGGGGTCCGCTCGGCCCCGTTTTCCGAGGCCACCAGGGCCAGCTTGCCGGCGGCGGTGATGCCTTCCACCGACCGAAAAATCGTATCGAGTTGGTTGGCTTCAAAAAACAGCGGCTGGCCGAACCGGGGGTGGGGATTGAAAAAGATCCCGTCGATGGACGGGTGCGCGCGCAACGACGCCCTGGCCCGGCCATTGAAAAAAAGCACATGGCCCGGGTCCAGGGCCTTGATGCGCCGGGCGTAATAGTCGGTGTCCGACTCCCGGGCCTCGACACGGAAGGCATAAAAATCCAGACCCTTGGCAGTCAACACCGCCGGCAGGTCCATGTCGCGTTCCATGGCCGGGTCCGGGAAGGGCTCCCGGGAAAAGGCGGCCGGATGGAGCACCAGCTCGGCCGGCGGCGGCGTGCGAAACGTGGCCAGGGACACGGCCGGATCATTCCAGGCCCGGCGCAAGGCTGCTTCGGAGCCGTATTTGGCCGCCAGCCAGTCCCGGAAACGGGCGGTGAAATCCGGGGAATAGTCGGTAAACATCATGGGCCGCCGGCCCAGGCCCTTGCCGCCGCCCGGGGCGTCCACCACGATGTAGTTGGGACCGTAGGCGTCCTCGCCCGTGGGACCAAGGCCAAAGGCCCAGCCGGCCAGGGCCGGGTGGCTGCGGTAGCGGGTCACCAGCGCCTCGACAAAGGCCCCGTAGTCGCGGCGAACGGCGAGGCTGCCCATGCTCGGATTGCCGTAGGCCGTGCCGTAGGCGTCGGTCTCGCAGGTCGGACAGGCGGATTTCTCCTGATAGCCGACGCCCGGGGGAAAGCCGTTCTCGGTCAGCCACCAGCGAGGCAGGAAATGGTTGGCCGAGGTCTTGAGCACCACCGCCACCCCGCGTTTGCGGGCATAGTCCATGAAGGCGTCAAGCGGCGCGAAATCATAGCTGGCCGCCTCGGGCCGGGCCGGCCGGGCCAACGACACGTCCAGGTCG